>JAQXDG010000120.1 GCA_029251505.1 Glaciecola sp.
AGTTGTTAATGTGGGTCCATAATAAAATAAGCGCTTATGGGTTTGCGCTTACTAACTTTAAATTTTAATAAAAGGAGTCAATACTCTGTCATATAAGGTTTTTTTTACTTATCCACCAAAACTGTGGATAAGTATGTGCATGACTTTGTAAATGGTGATTAATGAACCAAATAAGCAGGTCAATAGGGTTTTGCGAAAATATTACTGTTGACAGGGAAAAATATTTACATTTCAAACGTTTACTGTTTTTTAAGATAATGTTTTACTCTTTGATGTTGTTTTTTAAGCGTAATTTTATTTTGAACCAAGAGATGTGTATAACGTTACTAAAATGATTGTATCTGCTTAAGTTGATCGCTTTTTAGTCAAAAAATTGACGCCGATGTAAGAAAAAATAGAGACACCTACTAAAGCGAGCCATCCCTTTGCATACAATTACGACAAAAAGGGTGAGGGGATTAACTCCGCGAATAAAACAAATCATGATATCCTGCTACTCGAAACGACAAAAATGGCAATGACTAAGTAAAAATGACTCAATCCACGACCCCTGCAAATCGTATGCTCGAAGGAAATATCAAAAAAACATTAATGGATATGACGATCCCTATGATTTTTGGCATGATCATGTTAATGACATTTGGTTTAGTCGATACGTTTTTTGTTAGTTTATTAGGTACACAAGAACTAGCAGCAATCAGTTTTACGTTTCCAGTGACGTTTACGGTTATTAGTTTAAATATTGGACTCGGCATTGGGACTTCAGCTGTTATCGGCAGGCTTTTAGGCGCCAATGAACATGCCAAAGCGCGTTTAGTGGCTACGACAGCATTAATGACTGTTGTTTGTTTAGTCGGTATTTTATCCATTGTTGGTATCAATACCATTGATCCTATCTTTACGTTACTTGGTGCAAGCCCTGAATTATTAGTCCATATCACAGATTATATGAGTGTGTGGTATGTGGCAGGTATATTTTTAGCATTGCCAATGGTTGGCAATAGCGTTTTACGTGCAGCTGGAGACACCAAAACACCGAGTGTAATCATGGCTGTCGGTGGCGCAATTAATGTCGCATTGGATCCTCTATTAATATTTGGCTATGGTCCTATGCCTGGATTAGGTATACAAGGTGCAGCTATCGCAACTGCGATTGCATGGGGCGTCGGCGTCATTTGGATTATTGTCCTGCTGATTAAGCGTGAGTTAATGACGCCTCGTTTATTGACTATGAGCGAATTTACCCAAAACGTACAAGGTATATTCAAAATTGGTTTACCTGCAGCCGGAGCGAATATGCTTACGCCAATGGCGGCGGGTGTTGTCACTGCTATTGTTGCCGGTTATGGTGATGCTGCCGTTGCTGCATGGGGAGTGGGTGGACGTCTAGAATCAATCGCCTGTATTGTATTGCTCGCACTGTCAATGACGTTACCGCCTTTAATATCACAAAATATGGGTGCGAATAATATCGCTCGTGTCAAAGCCGCTTATAAACTTGCGATAACTTTTGTGCTTGGATTTCAGTTGTTAGTGTTCGGGTTAATGTATCTGACATCAGATTACATTGCACAGGTGTTTGCTAAAGAAGAAAATGTTGCGACATTAATTGCACTATTCTTAATGATTGTCCCATTAGGCTATGGCGTTCAAGGCGTCGTCGTTCTCACTAATTCGGCATTCAATGCGCTGCACCAACCCATGGCTGCATTAACCTTAAATACATTGCGATTATTTTTATTTTTTGTGCCTTTTTGTTACTTGGGCAGTATATGGTATGGGTTGATTGGATTATTCATTGGTGCGGTGTTGGCAAATTTTGTTATGGCCGGTATTTCTTTCTTTTGGTTCCGTCGACAAATTCACACCCTTACCGATTCATCTACTATTGGCGATTAAAGCAGTTATGACAAAAATGTTCGAGTTACAATCTAAGTATTCACCTGCAGGGGACCAACCCAAAGCCATTGCAAGTTTAGTCGAAGGGATTAATGACGGTTTAGCCTGCCAAACATTACTTGGGGTAACAGGGTCAGGTAAAACCTTTACGATGGCGAATGTCATAAATAGTGTGCAGCGTCCGACGTTGATCATGGCACATAACAAAACCTTAGCTGCACAATTATATGGAGAGATGAAAGAGTTTTTTCCAAACAATGCTGTTGAATATTTCGTGTCATATTACGATTATTATCAGCCTGAGGCGTATGTACCAAGCACTGATACCTTCATAGAAAAAGATTCCTCTATTAATGACCACATAGAACAGATGCGTCTGTCTGCTACTAAAGCGTTGATGGAACGTCGCGACGTTATTATAATTGCCAGTGTTTCAGCCATATATGGTTTGGGGGATCCAGAATCGTATATGAAAATGCTGTTACATTTTCGCCAAGGCGATACGATGGACCAACGTGATATTTTACGCCGTCTAGCCGAATTACAATATAAGCGTAATGATGTTGCCTTTGAACGAGGCACCTTTCGTGTGCGCGGGGATGTGATTGATATTTTTCCTGCGGATAGTGAAAAACAAGCTGTACGGGTAGAATTGTTCGATGAAGAAATTGATCAAATAAGCTTATTTGATCCTCTTACGGGCGCAGTCGATAAAAAAGTTGCGCGAGCAACCGTATTTCCAAAAACGCATTATGTTACTCCGCGTGAAAAAATCGTTGAAGCGATTGAACGGATCAAAACCGAACTCACCTCTCGCAAAGCACAGCTGCTGGGCGCGAATAAACTCATAGAAGAGCAGCGTATTTCCCAGCGTACCCAATTTGATATAGAAATGATGCTTGAACTTGGTTATTGCTCCGGGATTGAAAACTATTCGCGTTATTTATCTGGTCGAGCTCCGGGTGAGCCGCCTCCCACATTAATTGATTATTTCCCTAAAGATGGGCTGTTAATGATAGATGAATCGCATGTCACGGTGTCACAAATTGGTGCTATGTACAAAGGCGATCGGTCACGCAAAGAAACCCTGGTGGAATATGGTTTTCGCTTGCCTTCAGCGTTAGATAATCGACCGTTAAAATTTGATGAATTTGAACATATTGCACCGCAAACGATCTACGTATCTGCAACACCAGCTAAATACGAATTAGAACGCTGTGATGGTGATGTCGTCGAGCAATTAGTGCGGCCTACAGGATTACTCGATCCACAAATTGAAATCCGGCCTGTAGGAACACAAGTGGATGATGTTCTTTCGGAAATTCATAAACGGGTTGCCTTAAATGAGCGTGTACTAATTACTACGTTGACTAAACGCATGGCGGAGGATTTATCCGAATACCTCAATGAGAATGGGGTCAAAGTTCGTTATATTCACTCTGACATTGATACGGTTGAACGGATTGAAATTATTCGTGATTTACGTATTGGTATTTTTGACGTGATTGTCGGTATTAACCTGTTGCGTGAAGGATTGGATATGCCAGAAGTATCTTTAGTTGCTATTTTAGATGCAGACAAAGAGGGTTTTTTGCGGGCAGACAAAGCGTTAATCCAAACAATTGGGCGGGCAGCTCGTCACTTGAATGGGCGCGCAATACTCTATGCTGACCGCATTACCGGATCAATGCAGCGAGCCATGGACGAAACGGATCGTCGTCGTAATATACAAATAGCCCACAATAAAGCTAACGGCATCGTGCCTCAAGCATTGAATAAACCGATTACCGATATCATGGATATCGGAGATGATTCGGCGCATCCTGCGTCAGGCAAAGTGCGTTTACGAAAAATTGCTGAGAAGGAAAAAACGTACCAGAAAATGACGGCGACACAAATGATGGCCAAAGTAGCTGAGTTGGAGAAAACTATGTTTGAAGCAGCACGGGAACTGGAGTTTGAAAAGGCAGCGTCACTGCGTGATGATATTGAAACGCTCCGTCGTGAAATTGTCAAAATTTCGTAATTGTGTTCACTAAGCTATTCGTATAATACGGGTAGGTGATAAAGTAATAAACTTGCACACTAGGTAATCTAGACTAAGCTTTATGGTATTGCAATTCATACCTAAACAATAGAGTTAATCGAAGGTACATTTATGCTTAGTCGCTTGCAAGAATCCGATATTAAATTACTTCGGGTTTTTTATGCGGTAGCTTCATGTAACGGATTTACAGCCGCTGAGCCAGTTTTACGGATGCAACGCCCTAATATCAGCGCAGCTATCAAAAAATTAGAAGAACGCCTCGATTTGATCTTATGTCACCGCGGTCGCGGCGGCTTTCAAATCACGAAAGAAGGTGAGGTCGTTTACCAAGAAACCAAACGTATTTTTAATGCGTTTGATAACTTTGTTTTCAATCTGAAAAACCTCCATGATGATTATTCGGGTCATGTGACATTGGTCTTGATGTCAGGTTTACCTCTGTCTGTGCACTTAGGCGTTAGTAGAGCCGTCAAATCAACGATGAAAAAATTCGATGATATCCATATTAATATCCAAAATCGTTTATACAATGAAGTGGAGCATGTTGCTTTGTCGGGCGAGTGCCACTTAGTGCTCGCAACGTATGACATGGTGAAGCCTGAATCGGTGCTTTTTCATCCTACAGGGACAACGTTTAATGGTCGTTTATATTGTGCACCGTCTCATCCCTTAGCTAAGTATAAAGACAAGTTACCCAGTTCGATCAATATTGAAGACTATCCTGCGATCGGTATTTCAGGTTTGTCTTCCTCAAATTATATTAATGATAACGCGCGCATGACGATCCAAACATTTTCTGATTCATTTGATGTCTGTATGGCGGCGATCATGACGGGCGAATATGTCGGTTTACTACCCGATTATATGGCAAAAGAACAAGGTGTGTCATTAGGATTAGTGCCAATTGGGGGAGGAGAACTATTTCCGTTTCAACATGAGTTGTTTGTCATGAATGGAAAGAACACGCGACTCAATCCCGTATTGCGGCATTTAATCAAAGAATTAAGTCATTTTGTTTCTGAATCACAAAGGCGCTAATGCACAAAGTAAAATGCATTAGCGTAATGATTTGCTACTCGTAAGGGATAGGATCGACCTGTTGATTGCAGCTAAACGCTTCAAGTCGTTCAACGCAAGCACCGCATTTACCACATGCTTTATCCCGACCGTTATAGCAGGTCCAAGTATGCGTGTAATCTAAACCGAGCGTCATACCTCGGGCCAAGATATCAATTTTACTCATAGCAACAAAAGGCGTACTGATTGCAACAGGTTGAAAGTTAGCGATGCGACTGACTTCATCCATTTTTTGTACAAACTCAGGTCGACAATCTGGATAAATCGCATGATCACCACTATGCGCGCCGTAATACACCGTGTCGGCTTCAAGTGACACTGCATAGGCAATGGCAAGGGATAGTAAAATCATATTTCGGTTAGGCACGACGGTGGATTTCATATTATCAGCTTCATAATGCCCTTCAGGGATCGCTATGTCGTCAGTTAATGATGAGCCGCCTAACAATGAATTAATCGCGCTGATATCAACAACCTGATGTTCGATACCTAACTCAGCACACACATGCTTTGCATATTCGACTTCTTTGACATGTTTTTGGCCATAGTTAAAGGTCAATGCGGCAATATCTGAACGCGCTAAACCTGAAGCCAAAATATGATGCAATAAGGTAAAAGAATCCATTCCACCGGAATAAATGAGTACTGCTTTTTTCTTAATTGAAGGGATTGTCGTCGTCATAAATCGCCATGTGTAGTGAATGATTTTTTAATGCTGCTATTTTAATGTATTATGCTCACTTCTCCAATGCCAGTGTTACGTTTTCTTCTATTTAAGGGGCTACTATGTCAGCAACCGTTCAATACCCGGTCAATGAAATCTTTGAATCTATTCAAGGAGAAGGTCGATTTACTGGTGTGCCTTCGGTCTTTATAAGGCTACAAGGTTGTCCCGTTGGTTGTCCATGGTGTGATACGCAACATACTTGGACTGTGGCGAATGAAGATATCATTACGGTGACGCAGTTGCGTGAAAAAAATGCAGAAGCACCCACGCATGCTTATATGAGCGTTGCTGGATTCTTAAACGAGTATAGTAAACGTGGTTATCAAGCTAGGCATATTGTGATTACCGGAGGGGAACCGGCGATGCATGATTTACTGCCGTTAACCACTGAATTACTGGCACAAGGTTGGAGTGTGCAAATTGAAACTAGCGGAACCTTTGCATTATCATGCCACAAAGAGGTATTTGTTACGGTTTCACCGAAAATTAATATGCCAGGTAAATTCCCCATATTGCCACAGGTGATGGCGCGTGCGAATGAAATCAAACATGCGATTGCCATGCAAAAACACGTGGATGAATTGCAGACGCTATTGGTCGAATGTCCAGTAATGGATGATACCTTGATTTATTTACAGCCCATTTCGCAACAGGCACGAGCAACAGAATTAGCCGTCGCTACCTGTATCAAACATAACTGGCGCTTATCTTTACAGACCCATAAATTTATTGGCATTGAATAAATTACGATTACTGTTACAGTTAACTTACTTTACCTTTGTCTTGAGTTAGGTTCCTATGCGCAGTTTTTATTCATGTTGTCAGTTTACATGTCGCCGTATCTTCGTGATAAGCACTGTCTTACTCGGGTTTTTCTCTACCTTCAGTTTTGCCGCGGTCTGGACCATTAACTACCCTAAACAACCGGTACAAAATAGTATTCATTCTCAATATATCGTTGATGTATTAGAGCTAGCTTTACAAAAAACCGGTGTGCGCTATGAGCTGGTTGAATCTACTGATGTGTTATTGCAGGGGAAAGCGTTTAAGTTGCTCAGTAATAACCGAACGGTCAACGTTGTGTGGGCGATGACGGATGATAAACGCGAGGAAGACTTTTTACCCATCCGGATCCCACTGTATAAAGGCTTGATTGGATGGCGCGTATTATTAGTTAATCCGGAAAAATTGTCGCAACTCGAAAGCTCAAAATTACGAGATAACTATGCTGTGCAAGGTATGGATTGGCCGGATCTGAAAATTTTACAAGCAAATGGATTTAATGTTGTCAGTGCGACAAATTATGATGAAGCCTTTACCATTATGCATCGTAAACAAGCGGATATGTTTCCGCGTTCTATTATTGAAGTATTTGGCGAGCTAGCTCAACCTGAACTCACTAAAGCATTGGTGATTGAACCCAACTTTGTCCTACAATACCCTGCGGCAACGTACTTTTTTGTGAATCAGCGTGATGTGATATTAGGGAGGTTATTAACGACAGGATTGGAGATGGCTGTAGCAGATGGTTCGTTTGATAAACTATTTTATGCAACGTATCTAGATATGTTGCAGCAGTTGGGGCTAAATAAGCGTACATTGCTGACGCTTAAAAACCCTTTACTACCAATCCACACGCCATTGGTTGATAAGGCATTGTGGTACCAAATCAACCCATGAGTGTTTAAGCAATTATTGCTCTTGGTTTTTATGTACGTCTTTCATCGAACGACCAGAAGGATCGGCGTTGTTTTTAAAGCTTGCATCCCATTCTAGTGCCTCAACGGTTGAACAAGCGATAGATTTACCACTAGGCACACATTGAGCCGCTGACTCTTGCGGGAAGTAACCTTCGAAAATAGTACGGTAGAAGTAACCTTCTTTCGTATCTGGCGTATTAATTGGGAAACGGAAACCCGCATTGGCTAACTGTTGATCGCTTACTTGTTCTTCAACAAATTCACGAATTGAGTCGATCCAAGAGTACCCAACACCGTCACCAAATTGTTCTTTTTTTTTCTTTTATACTTCATCCGGTAGGTAAGTGTTGTCATCAAACGCTTTACGTAAGATCCATTTCTCCATCTTACCATCAACACACATCTTATCTTTTGGATTAAGACGCATAGCAACATCGATAAATTCTTTATCTAAGAATGGAACACGTGCTTCAACACCCCATGCGGAAGTTGATTTGTTTGCACGAGCACAATCGAACATATGCAAGCGGTCAAGTTTACGCACTGTTTCTTCGTGGAATTCTTTTGCGTTTGGCGCTTTGTGGAAGTATAAGTAACCACCAAAGATTTCATCAGCACCTTCACCCGACAATACCATTTTGATGCCCATCGCTTTGATTTTGCGTGTCATTAGATACATAGGGGTTGCAGCACGGATAGTCGTCGTGTCATATGTTTCTAAATAATAGATAACATCACGGATCGCATCCAAGCCTTCTTGAATAGTAAAGTTGATTTCATGATGTACAGTACCAATCATATCAGCGACTTTTTTGGCAGCAAGTAAATCCGGTGCACCTTCAAGACCCACTGCGAAAGAGTGCAGACGAGGCCACCATGCATCACTTTGATCGCCATCTTCAACACGTTTTGCGACGTATTGAGCGGCAACAGCAGAGACTAATGACGAATCTAATCCACCTGATAGTAATACCGCATAAGGTACATCAGACATCAGGTGAGATTTAACTGATTTTTCAAATGCGGCTTTTAAATCTTCTAAGTTGGTTTCATTGTCTTTTACATTGTCGTAACTCATCCAGTCACGTTGATAATATTTGACTAATTGACCAGATGAACTATCTAAATAATGTCCAGGTGGGAATTCTGAAACTGTTTTACAAACAGGTACCAAGGCTTTCATTTCTGAAGCGACATAGAAATTACCATGCTCATCGTAACCTGTGTATAACGGAATAATACCGATATGGTCACGTGCAATAAGGTATGTGTTATTTGTTTCATCATAAATGACAAACGCAAACATACCTTCAAGTTTATCAATAAACTCCGGTCCAAAACGCTGATATAACGGTATGATTACTTCACAATCTGATTTAGTTGCAAAGTCATAATCTGCTGCATATTCGGCAGCTAGCGCTTTGTGATTATAGATTTCGCCATTGACCGCTAGGGCTTGTTTGCCATTACTGGAGATGAGTGGCTGAGCACCGGTATCGACGTCTACAATCGCAAGACGTTCGTGGCACAAAATTGCATTATCATTATTCCAAATCCCAGACCAATCTGGGCCGCGATGACGAAGTAATTTGGAAAGCTCTAGGGCTTGCGTGCGTAATTCTGCAACATCTGATTTGATGTCCAGGATCCCGAAAATACCACACATATAATTGGTTCTCTCTGTTGACTAGTTTTAAATGGCTTACACTGTCTGTCGTTTCTCTGAATTTAAAATAAAAAGAGAGAGGGAGGTGCATTTAGGTGTGCGAAATATGTTGGTTTTATTTTTTAATTCGCTACGAGGCTAACTGTGCCATTTTACATGGAAATTGCAAGCATAAATGAGTCTAAGATATAAAAAAGCACCGGAAAATCTTCATTACCGATGCTTTTTTTAAATCAAGCATGCCAAATATTCATTTTTGGTGATAAAAACAGCACATTATGGCTGACGTTGGAACTCGCTGGTGACAGACCATTGTGGCCATTTATCTCCATTAGCGACTTGATAACCGACATCAAATAATAAACGTGCGTCTTGTTCAATGCCTGAAAAATCAAAACTATCTCGATACTGATCACAGACTTGATGGTAACAACCTCGGACGATCACGTTAATTCTTTTACGATATGCCGCCGTTGCTTCATCAAAGGGTATATTTCCACCATCAGCATATAACGCAGGTACACCTTGCTTGGCGAAACTAAAATGATCTGAACGATAATAATATCCCGCCTCAGGGCTACCTTCTTGGGCTAATACACGTCCTTGTTTGTCTGCTGCAATTTTCAGATTTGCTTCCAGATCGGATTTACCCATGCCAACGACCGCGATGTCTTTGGTTTTACCCAGCACGTTCAGTGCATCCATATTAATGTTTGCAACGGTTTTATTTAGTGGAATGATAGGGTTGTTAGCATAGTACTTAGAACCAAGTAAGCCTTGTTCCTCTGCTGTAACAATCAAAAAGCTCACTGAACGTTTCGGTGCCGGTGTGGATTGTGCAAATGCTCTAGCCATTTCCAATGCCGCAGCAGTGCCGGTCGCATTATCATGAAAACCATTATAGATTTGATCACCGTCAAGCGTTTCGTCTTTACCTAAGTGATCCCAGTGAGCGGTGAAAATGACATGTTCGTCAGGTAATTCAGAGCCTTTCACTGTCGCTAGTACATTGTAGCTTTTGGACTTTTCAAACTCGTTGTTAACGGTAGTTGAAGCGGTAATCCCCATCGCAGTATGATAAGGTCCTTGTAGTGCTTTCGCTTTTTCGCTTGTAAAATCTCTACCGGCAGAGGCAAAGACCTGTTGCGCCGCTTCTAATGTTAACCAGCCCTCTACAGCAACGCGCGATGCACCTTGGTCATCTGAAACTAAGCCGTATTGTGGACCCGACCAGCTATTCGCAACAACTGACCAGCCATAAGATGCTGGGGCGGTTTCATGCACGATTAATGCTGCTGCTGCACCTTGGCGACTGGCTTCTTCATATTTATAACTCCAACGGCCATAATACGTCATGGTTGAACCTTGGAATTTGCCACTATCTGGATTTTCAAAACCCGGATCGTTAACTAAGATCACGACGGTTTTACCGGCCACATCCAGTCCGGCGTAATCATTCCAGTCATATTCAGGTGCATTTACGCCATAGCCAACAAACACCAGCTCTGAATCAGTGAGATCAATTTGCGCTTGTTCACGTTTAGAGCTGACGACCATATCCGTTTTGTAGTCAAAGGTATGCTCAGCTATTTGTAATTGTGCATCTGGTGATGCGGTGATCTGCATTAACGCCACTTCTTGTAAGTAACTATCACCATTGCCTGGTTCCACACCAAACTTTTTTAAGTTGTTAATGATGTAATCGAGTGTCTTTTTCTCACCGATGGTTGTCGGTAAACGTCCTTCAAATTCATCTGATGCGAGTATTTTTGCATGCTGTTTAATCACATCGCCATTTAGGCTAGCATAGATGTCGGCAAAATTATCAGCAGCTACCGGCGTGTTTTTAGTCGCAGCGGTGGTCACTGTCTGCTGTGTCGGTTGGACGCAGCCGAGTAGAGTAAATGCAGCACAGGCTGCTAGGCTTCCAGCCCAATATTTTTTATTCATGTTATGACTCTTATTGTTGTAAAATACCATCCTAGTATAAGCAAACCATGAATAGATGCAACGACCCCTTAATTATGTCTGTAGATTCATTATCACAACTGTACTCATACCGTCATCACCCTGTCTTTACTTCGTTGTTTAGCGTCGTACCGTTTAACGAATTATCGTCATGGCCAACAGCTGATGATTTAAATGAATTGGCGCCAGGTCCTATGCGCTTTATTACTGATCCTGAGACCGCAAGTGAAGCAGGAATGTTACTCGAGACATTAGGTTATGAAGGGTTTATTTATCAAACTCAGTCGATTCCGACTCGACGTAATTGGCATGATGCGTTTAATGCTGCCATTTGGCATCAATTTCCGCGCACTAAGCAACGCTTAAATCAATTGCATATTGCCTATATCGCAAAACATGGCGCACTGCCAAGAGGAAAGGTCCGAGATCACATCACGCATTTTGATGAATGTGGTGTCATTATTGCGCATACCGCCAATAGTCCGGTTCCGCAGCAATTACTGCAACATCAATGGCAATCGGCATTAGTGGAAAATAAACAGCTGTGGGGACATCAAGTTGATGCATTTGTATTTGGGCATGCTAATTTGGAAATGCTGCTTACTCCGCATATTGGGTTAACCGGTAAATGGGTAGGGATTGAAGTGCCAGATGGTTTTTTTGTACAACGACCCAGTTTGCAAGTCGCATTACTTGATGCATTGTTAGCACGACGTGTTGATGACGCTTTTTTTGCGCACAAATTACCGCCCATACCTTTTTTAGGGATCCCCGGTTGGTGGGACAAGCAAGACGCAGGTTTTTATGCCAATCCTGAATATTTTAGACCTAAGCGTATAAACAAGAATAAGTAAATGGTGTGTGATAAAACAACCACGTCCTAGCATAATTAAGACTCAGCGCAATTAGGGCGGCTGAGTCTACATTTCATTACCTATGATTAACCAATAACAATCACCACAGACCAAATGCTGTAGATAATCATCGTCGGTAGTGCCGACAACAATAAGCTTTTGTTCCACGAAAAATTAGTCCATGACCCTATTGCAGCAGCGCCAATATAGATAGATAGAAGTGATTCTAATCTAAAGGCATTGGCTAAACCAAACCATGTTGATGAGATATCTAAACCAAAAATATGTGCCAGAGAAGTCGATGAAACGATACTGAGTGGCATTTGATTGGTGCCATCATTACTTAATAAAATCATGACAATGGAAATCAAAGAGCCAATTACTACCGGCATGCCCATCCACCAAGTAGCGCCATACCAATCGGTAAAGCCATTGAGGTTTTCTTCATCTGATTTGGTAACAAGATTAAAATACACAGCAATGATTGCGTTGATAATAGTTAAACCGACTAGGCCACCTAACGCGCCCCAAGTACCCATTGATTCAACGGGAATAAGATCGCGCATCCCATCTAATTCTGCAGGACTTAGGTCGGCAAAATCAGGCGAATTAGCTAATAAATGTTCGACATACCAGACAGGATCAACCGTCGTAAAATATAAATAGTTTGGTAAGACCGCCATCACAACCACAATGATAAACGGTAGCCAAGACCAATTGTTATGTTGTTTTAGTGCCTCAAACACACTACCGGGTCGAAAAAATACGTCATTACACGCTTGTAATGGATTCGTCACTGTACTCATGCGTTTTCCTTTATCGTTATTTTGATTCCTAATTAATGGCTATAGTATTTGATAAAAAGGGCAGTTGCACAAACAAATTGTATATAAATGTGTCAAATCTGATCTTTAGTACAGGTTCAATACATCTTTTAACAATTAAATGGTGTAAAAGTAGGTGCATCTTGCTGATATTTGGCTATTATAACTAATGCTTATAATTCAATGGAATAATTATCAAGGAAGTCATGCATGATTGAAATCAAGCAATTAGCCAAGAAATTCAAGGTTGAGAATCCTAAAAAACTCTCCGAACAAGAGAAAAAAGACCCTAGATTAAAAGGGCGTTTTTTCCATTCAGTACAAAACGTCAATTTTATTTGCGATACGGGTCAAGTATTGGGTTTACTCGGTCCTAACGGAGCCGGAAAAACAACGACACTACGAATGTTATCTAGTGCGTTAAAACCCGATTCAGGTTCGATTTTAATTGATGGGGTGGATGTGTTGGCTAATCCGATTGTTGCGCGCCAAAAAATTGGATTTTTATCCGGTTCAACCGGATTATATGGCCGTTTGTCCGGACGCGAAAATATTGAATATTTTGGCAAATTACACGGTATGTCGAAATCCGCAATTCAGCAAAAAATTGAAGAGTTAGCACAATTACTCGATTTATATTCTTTTTTAGATCGTCGCTGCGAAAACTATTCTACGGGCATGAAACAACGCGTTTCTATTGCCCGAGCCGTTGTTCATTCACCCAAAGTAGTGGTGCTCGATGAGCCGACTACGGGTTTAGATATAATGGCAACACAAACAGTGCTTGAATTTATTCGTACGCTCAAAAAGCAACAAGTCCCGGTTATTTTTTCCACTCATCATCTTGATGAAGTAAATGAATTATGCGATACAGTGACGGTCATTGATGAAGGTAAAACCAAGTATAATGGCGATCTGCATTCATTTAGAGCGCTATCGAATGGTTCGTTGCACAATTCATTTATGACCAGTATTGAAAAAGGATAACGACCTATGTGGTTAGTGTTTCAAAAAGAAATCAAAGAATTATTGCGTGATCGTAAAACCTTGTTTTTTATGGTGGCGTTACCGTTATTATTGTTTCCGTTAATTTTTGGCGGGGTGGCGTATTTTTCAGGTAAAGCCATAGAGAAAGCGCAGTCTCGAGTCTTAACCTATGCGATCATTGGCGGCGAATACGCACCAACATTGAGTGCTAAGATAACCGCGCAAGATGGCTTAAAACGCTATGTAACAAAAGTTCAGTCTGATAACGTATCAGCAATAACTAATTTAGTGAAATCAGAGAAAGTCGATTTTGTTCTAGTGATCCCAAATACCTTTAACGACGATATCTTGAAAATTGGACAAAATAAACTGACCTTATATCTCAACGATGCCGGTCTCAATATGGTACAACGACGCTTAAATAAAATTATTGATAATTTAGCTGAATCTAATCGAGATAAAGCCTTTATTTCGCTTGGTATTGCTGAAGAAATCCAGCAAGGTCTGCTTGAGCCGATTGTGATTGATAAAATATCAACCGCAGATAAACGCGAAGATCTAGGCGAAAAAATCGGTGGGTTAATTCCTTACATGATTTTTATTTTATGTTTGCAAGGCGCGATGTTACCGGCAACAGATATTGGCGCGGGAGAAAAAGAGCGCGGCACCTTAGAGACCTTATTAATCTCTCCAATTTCTCGCAATCAGTTAGTACTGGGTAAATTTTTCACGATCGCGTTTGCAGGAGTCACATCGGCAATGGTGACCGTTGGTAGCTTATTTGTGTGGGGAGTCTTGCTCTCACAAGGCATGGCCATTGAATTGATTACAGAGTTTATGGGGGCGATTAGCGCGTTAGATTTTGTGTTGATGTTTGCGATGTTGATCCCCGTCGTCGCTATTTTCTCCGCGGTATTATTGAGCATGTCTATATATGCCAAAAGCTTCAAAGAAGCGCAGGGTTATATGACGCCATTGGTCTTTATTGTGATTATTCCTATTATTTTAGCGATGCTACCAGGGATCAAGTTAGAAGGGATCTATGCATGGGTACCGTTAATGAATGTCGCATTAGCGATTAAAGAATTGATTAAAGGCACGATGGATTATATGGCATTAATTCCTATCTTTTTATCGACCACAGCGATTGCAGGTTTGTTATTAACATTTTGTATTTACTGGTTTAACCGTGAGAAAGTGCTATTCAGGTAAGTGCCAAGAAACGAAGCTTAAAGCATGAACCGATAAGGCAAACGGTTACAGATAAACACAATTCAACATGCCTATCACGATGGTGGAATACACGATTGAGATAGGCAATCCCATCTTAACAAAATGCTTATATTGATAATCACCGGCATTATGTACCAATAAATTCGTTTGATAGCCGTAAGGACTAATGAAGCTTGCGCTGGCTGCAAAAGCAACCGCTAACGCAAATGGCATCACTGGTAAGCCCATCGTTTCTATCAATGCCCAAGCAAACGGGAACATTAAGGCTGCAGCCGCGTTATTGGTAACAAACTCGGTGAGGAGTAAAGTGCAAACATAAATGGCGATTAAGGCCATTAACGGCGAGGTCTGTATCAATGTATTACTGAGTTCATCGGTCAATAAAGCAATGACGCCGGAGTTGACTAACCCAGATGATAAACTCAATGCACCCACGATAACGAGCAACAGATTAAGAGGAAGGTTACGTTTGACCTCAGCGTAAGAGGTCACATCGAGCATCACTAACAACGCTAAGAAAAACAACAAGCCAATAATTAACGGAACGATATTCGCAGCAGCTAAGGTAACAACAGTTAAAAAGCCCCCAATGGTGAACCAGTCTTGTTTGCTGGAAAGTTTGCGCGAAATCTTTTGTTCCGACACAATAAAGAAATGTTTAGCTATATTATTGCGCTGCTGAAAATCTTTGCCTGTGGCTAGGATTAAAAAATCACCGGATTGTAGGGTGATTTCACCGAGCTTTCCCGATAAGGTTTCACCATCACGTTTAATTGCCACCACTGCCGCATCAAATAATGCGCGAAAGCCCACTTTTTTCAATGTCTTGCCAATGATAGATGAACGATTAGAAATAACGACTTCGGTTAACTCTTCGCGCATTAAACCGTTGTATTCAGCAAATAAACACAACCCTTTGATATGTGATAACGCTTCTACTTTTTGTACGTTACCACTAAAGAGCAGTTTGTCTCCGGCATAAATCACTTCATCAGGCGCAACGGGAGAGATGATTTGGTCATTGCGTACGATTTCAGCCAAGAACAGCTCTGGCAGATTACGCAGGTGGTTTTGTTCAACGGTATTACCTATTAACTCCGATTCAGGGGCGACTTCGGCTTCGAGTAAATAGCCACTGTCAGCTTGTTGGCCAGGGCTGATAGTGGGCAACCAGTCTTTGAGTAAAAACAAAACGCCACCACAAACCAAGCCTGCGGTTAAACCAAACATGGTAAAGTCAAAAAATGCAAAACCTGGATGACCTTGCTCAATTAAAAAACTATCTACAATCAAGTTGGTTGAAGTACCAATCAGCGTGACAGTCCCCCCTAATATCGCAGCATAGGAGAGGGGGATTAATAACTTAGACGCTGCATGATGTTGGTTTTGCTTCACTGAGCCAATGAGGCTGGCAACAATCGCAGTGTTATTTAGTAAGGCTGAGGCAAAAAACGAGATACCAAATAAACGTAAAAAGGATTGGGTGTAATTTTGCGTAATGAGTTTGCGGGCAATGCGCTTGAGTAAGGCTGTTTTGTCAATCGCATGACTGATAATTAACAGCAATAATAAGGTAATAAGGCCTTGGTTAGTCGCATTATCTAAGACGGTGTCAATATCCACCGCCCCACATAATAATAGCGCTAAGGTTGTTAAACTAAAGATAAACGATGGCCGTTTATGGCTGACAATTAGTGCACCAATTGTCAGCAAAAACACACCGATTACAACAAATTGTAATACATCTGGACTCAACATGTTTCCACCGTTTACTGAAGCAACTCGTTTACTTTAATTGCGTAATATCGGCGGCACCCCAATGTGGGAAATGCTTACGAACTAGCGTATTAAACTCGACTTCAAACTCAGAGTAGGCATGTTGCTGGGCACGGCTCTCGGCTTGTAAATCGATGATCATTCCCGCACCAACTGTTGCATTAGTTAGTCGGTCAATCATGATAAAGGCGCCGGTTTGACGATTACGAGTATACGCATCACAGGCAACAGATTGGGTCAGTTTAATGCCAACTTTTGCGATTTCATTCAGTTGCATGTGCACCGCGTCTTTTTGCTCAAGCGTGTTTACATCAATTAAATAATCAATGTTACTGACACCACCAGCAACGGTTTGCGTTGCAAACTTAAAGTTGTATTGCTTGTTTGGAATCAATGCTGCTTCATCCATCCACACTAAATGCGAACTAAATTGCGCGCCTTGTAGCGGCAAATTATCCGATTTAACAATCATATCGCCACGAGAAATATCAATTTCATCTTCGAGGGTGATGGTAATTGCAGATTGTGGACCCGCTCGTTCTAATTCGCCTTCAAACGTGACAATCGATTTTATCTTAGACGTTTTACCCGATGGTAAAGTGGTAACAGCATCACCTACGCTGATTTCGCCTGAGACAACGGTTCCCGAAAATCCACGAAAATTGAGGTTAGGGCGGTTAACATATTGTACAGGGAAGCGAAAGTCATTCCGGTTTACGGTTCGTTTGACCTCAATGTTTTCTAACAATGACATCAAAGTCGGTCCTGTGTACCAAGGCGTTAGGCTCGATAAATTGACTACGTTGTCACCTTCAAGCGCCGACAACGGAATAAATTGGATATCATCAATATTTAGCTGCTGGGCAAATTCTGCATATTGCGCTTTAATATTGGCATAGACCGCTTCTGAGTATTCCATTAAATCCATTTTGTTGACCGCTACGATAACGTGTTTGATACCGAGTAACGAAGCCAAAAATGAATGACGTTTAGTTTGGGTTTTGACGCCTTCACGGGCATCCACCAAAATGATTGCTAAGTCACAGGTCGACGCACCCGTTACCATGTTGCGGGTATACTGTTCGTGTCCAGGGGTATCGGCGATGATAAATTTACGCTTGTCCGTCGAGAAATACCGATAGGCCACATCGATTGTGATCCCTTGTTCACGTTCAGATTGCAAGCCATCAACTAATAGCGCTAAATCGACTTTTTCACCGGTCGTACCGCTTTTCTTACTGTCTTTAGTAATAGCGGCTAATTGGTCTTCATAAATCATTTTTGAATCATGCAATAAGCGACCGATTAAAGTACTTTTACCATCATCTACACTGCCACACGTTAAAAAGCGTAGCATATCTTTGTTTTCATGCTGGGCTAAATAACCCAGAATATCATTTTCAAGTAACGTATTTTTATGTTCCATGGATTAACAACTCACTAAGAAAAAGGGGTTCAAGACCGATTCGCGTTGGTTATAACGCAGTGGTGTTTGGGTCTGTGGGGATTGGGCTGATGCGACGATTGACTCTAGTGATAGTTCAGTGACACTCGCGCCAGCAGCTAATGCGACAGCATGGGCGGCACCCGTATCCCATTCACATGTTGGACCTAAGCGTGGATAAAAATGTGCGGCGCCCTCTGCGACTAAGCAAAGCTTTAATGAACTGCCCATAGATACCAGTTCTGCAGGCTTGTCTAACGCTGCGATAAACTGTTGTATCTCAGGGCTTTGGTGTGAGCGACTACCAACAACCTGATAAGTACTTGCACTATCACGTGGAGCGGGCGTCATTGCTGAGGCTGTGCCTGCAACAGTTTTGACGGCACCGACACCAACAATGCCTGAGTACAATGTCTCTAATACGGGGGCGTATACTACACCAAAGACAGGCATACCGTCTTGTATCAGGGCGATGTTGACCGTGAACTCACCATTTTTCTTGATAAATTCTTTGGTGCCATCAAGTGGATCAACTAACCAATAACTCGTCCATGTGCTGCGTTCAGACCAAGGTATATTCGCAGATTCTTCAGATAAAATCGGTAAATCACTGATGGCTTCTAACCCTGCGACAATCACATTGTGCGCAGCTAAATCGGCATCAGTTAACGGGCTTTCATCTTGCTTAGTATAGACATCAAAATCACGTTGATAGATATCCATGATCGCCAGACCTGCGTCTTTTGCGATGGCCTCAACTTGTGGTTGTAAGGCTTTGATGCGAGAAATATCAAGGATATCAGACATTACACGTATCCTTTTGCCACGAGTAAATCATATAAGCGCTGTGCAGTCTCAACCGGAGACTCATCTTGATAGCTCAACGTTATCTCAGGCGCTTCAGGTGCTTGATATTCTGAGTCAATACCCGTGAAATGAGGAATATCACCGCTGCGTGCTTTTTTATATAAGCCTTTAGGATCGCGAGCTTCACACACTTCTAATGGTGTATCGACATGAATTTCAATAAACTCTTGTGGTGCTAAAATCTCGCGGCAATAGTTACGATCAGCCTTAAATGGCGAAATAAATGCAGTAATAACGAGTGTGCCGCTATCTACAAATAATTTAGCGACTTCCGAGATCCGACGAATATTTTCAACCCGATCTTTATCACTAAAACCCAAATCACCACATAAGCCATGACGAATATTATCGCCATCGAGTAAGTAGGTGTGCTTGTGCTGAGCTACAAGTTTTTGTTCGAGTAAATTAGCAATGGTGGATTTTCCTGAGCCACTTAAACCCGTTAGCCACAATACCCGTGGTGTTTGATTTTTTTGAGCGGCGCGCACTGCTTTATCAGTGTGATGCTCATGCCAAACGATATCAGTACTCATGCTTAAAAGTATCCTTCCATTTTTTTCTTTTCCATAGAGCCTGAAGAATCATGGTCAATGACGCGACCTTGACGTTCAGATGTTGTGGTTAATAACATCTCTTGAATAACTTCAGGTAAGGTGTCAGCAGTTGATTCAACTGCGCCAGTAAGTGGGTAGCAACCTAAGGTTCTAAAGCGTACCGATTTCATCATCGGCGTTTCGCCTTCGGCTAATGGCATGCGCTCATCATCGACCATAAATAAGGTACCGTCACGTTCGACAACTGGACGAGGTTTAGCTAAATATAGTGAAGGGATCTCAATGTTTTCTAGGTAAATATATTGCCATATATCGAGTTCTGTCCAGTTCGACATAGGGAAAACTCGGATGCTTTCGCCTTTGTTCACTTGTGAATTATAAATATTCCAAAGCTCTGGGCGTTGGTTTTTTGGATCCCAACGGTGATGTTCGTCACGAAACGAGTAAACACGTTCCTTGGCGCGAGATTTTTCTTCATCACGACGTGCGCCACCAAAAGCGGCATCAAATTTATACTTGTTTAACGCTTGTTTTAATGAATTCGTTTTCATGATGTCGGTGTGTTTAGCACTACCATGTGAAAAGGGTCCTACACCCGCATCCACCCCTTCTTGGTTGATATGCACGAGTAAATCAAGATTATGCTTGTCTGCCATACGGTCACGAAATTCAATCATTTCACGAAATTTCCATGTGGTATCAACATGTAATAATGGAAAGGGGATTTTACCTGGGGCAAAAGCTTTGCGCGCAAGATGCAATAACACAGATGAATCTTTACCGACAGAGTAAAGCATCACAGGGTTATCAAATTCTGCTGCGACTTCACGGAATATATGAATACTTTCCGCTTCAAGTTGTTTCAAATGGGTGATGGTATCAGTCATTACAATTTCCATTAATGTTATGCTAATTAGTTCTATACTTACAATAGCACAATATATAAAAAAAGAAGTATGCCGTTTAGCTATTAGAAAGAGTGTTAATTTATTACAAATAAATTGAGGGGGGGAGAAATGTATTCAGGCAGTAAAAAAAGCCCCTAAAAAAGGGGCTTTAAAGTTGAGATATGGTTTTTATCGAGACACACCCGTGCTAATCGGTGTTGATTATTTTATTCATTTTTCAACTTAGCGTTCATGGTTTTAAAGTGCTCTGCTACCATTGGTTCTGAATTGGGATACAATTTGGTGAACAATAAGATCATCAGGGTACTAATTACGAAGCCTGGGAGCAATTCAAACATCCAAGCTGAGAGTGTTTGACCGTCACCATAGGGAATGTTCATCCATATTAAAATCGTTACGGTACCGGATATGATCCCAGCTAGTGCCGCAATTTTGGAAATATCTTGGCGATATAGACTGAGTAAAATAAGTGGTCCAAAAGCGGCGCCAAATCCAGCCCATGCATTACTGACTAAGCTTAATATCGATTTGTTTTCACCCAAAGCAAGTAAGATAGCGACAATAGCAACAGCTAATACTGCCAGTCGGCTGGCCAACACCAGTTCTCGTTGTGTCGCATCTTTGCGTAAGACAACTTCATAAATATCGTTAACCAATGAACTAGATGTTACTAAAAGCTGCGATGAAATCGTACTCATTATCGCCGCTAAAATAGCTGCAAGTAAAAAGCCGGCAATTAAAGGGTGGAACAATAACTGTGAGAGCATAATAAATATGGTTTCTGGATCATCTACTTGGAGGTTATTTTCGGTGGCATATACCATACCAAATAGTCCAGTGGCAAACGCTCCAAATAACGCAATAATCATCCAGCTCATACCAATACGTCGCGCAACTGGCATGTCTTTTACATCTCGTAACGCCATAAAGCGCACAATGATGTGAGGTTGACCAAAATAGCCTAACCCCCATGCCATCAATGAAATGATCGCAATAATGCCGATGCTATCCATACTGCCAACAGCATTAAACAGAGAAAAATAATTGGGGTCGATAGCATTTATCGCAGTGATCGTGTGGTTAATTCCACCTAGTTCAAAAACAACGACGGTAGGGACTAAAATCAGGGCGATAAACATGATACACCCTTGTACAAAATCAGTCAGGCTCACGGCCATAAACCCACCAAATAAGGTATATGCAACCACCACACCTGCAGTAATAAACACGCCGAGTTGATAATCTAAACCAAATGATGATTCAAATAATTTTCCGCCTGCAACGACGCCAGATGACGTGTAAAGTGTGAAAAATAAAATAATAACTAATGCAGAGATGATCCGTAAAACGTGACTGGTGTCGATAAAACGTTCAGAAAAGTAATCAGGGATGGTAATGGCGTTGTTCGCCACTTCGGTATACACACGTAATCGCGGAGCGACATATTTATAATTACACCATGCACCAATGACGAGTCCAATGCCAATCCAGCTTGATGACATACCGGCGATAAACATCGCGCCCGGAACACCCATTAACATCCAACCGCTCATGTCCGATGCACCAGCCGAAAGGGCTGTTACGGCAGGGGAGAGCTGTCTACCACCAAGTAAATAGCCTTCAACATTCGCTTCACTATTGCGATAAGCAAATAAGCCTATACCGAGCATAACGGCAAAATATAGCCCTAGTGAAATGAAAACGCCCGTATCCATAAAATTGCCTTTGTTTTTATTGTTTTAATTAACAACAGTGTAACAAAGGCATTCGTTAGTTACTAGCTTAACGAGAAAAGGCTAAGTGTTGGGCGATCTGCTCAGTAATCTGCGAAAAGGTCTGTGATACTGTACCTATGATTAATACATTAGCGGATTGATACTCTAAAATTTTACCTTGGATATGATTTGTCGAGAGTGCTTCGGTGACAGTCACGTCCTTGGGCAAAATAAACACGGATGTAGGGTTATCAGGATCACCCAATTGCACATGTAATGACTCAACGCCATCGATGACACAATAATTAGCCGATAAGATCTTACCTAAGGCAGCATTGATCACACCACCAAACTTGGCTAATTTACTATTTAATGCTGCTAAAGTAATGACATCACCGGTAATTTCATGCGTCGATACGTGCTCGATATGGGCAATAACATCATCATAAAACGTGTGTTCTTTGCTGTTAAAATTAACCCAGCCGATCGATATAGATAGGAGCACTGACGCTGCTATAGCAAACCACAATGGACGCCTGGGTGGTGTTGGGTGACTGAAGTTAGCGGTGTCTGTCTGACTGACTTGTTCCCACAATAATTTGTCTGCCAAATCATGAGGAACGTCAATTTGCAATGCCTGTTGTAATGCTAATTCTTGCTGTTTCAAGTCATGCCAAAACTGCTGTTTGACCGGATCTTGATGCGCTGCTTGTATTACTTGTGCATCCTGAGAAAAAGGATTGGCGAGTACATGACGACGAAAAGTAAGCTCATCCATTTGCGAATCCTCCTGTTTGTTTATCTTGGGTCATAATGTGTTTGAGTTGGCTACGCGCACGAAATAATCGCGTCATCACCGTATTTTTGTTTAATTGTAATTGTTGGGCTATTTCTTCACCCGAAAACCCGAGTAAAACTTGCATGATTAATGGCTCTTTATATTCATCAGCTAATTGATCGATGGCGGCGTGCAAGGCATCAGTGTCTGCATCCCCATCACTCGTGGCGCGCTCGTCAACTGTGACTACGTCATCAATATCAACTAAATCAAGTTGTTTTCGTTCAAATCGGCGGGCATTTTCACGGCGTAAAATTGTAATTAACCAAGCCTTAGCGGCATGTTCGTCTTGTAGGCTATCTAAAGATTTCCACGCCCGTAAAAAGGTTTCTTGCACAACATCTTCCGCAATGCTTTTATCGCGGATTAACCACACCGCATAACGATAAATATCGGCATGAAAGGCACGAACTAAGGTTTCGTATTTGTATTGTTTACTCATCATAAATAAAAAGACCCTTGTCGCACGATAAAAATTTCACGACAAGGGTCTTTTTTTCCTTTTTGTTCCGTAACGTTGTTACGCAATAACGGTTATTGTTGTTGTGCTATCCATGCATCAATTTTGTTTTCGAGTAATGATAAGGGTACTGGGCCGTCTTTCAATACTTCATCATGGAATCCACGTATATCAAACTTATCGCCCAGAGCAGTACGCGCTTTATCCCGAAGATCCATTATTTTTAATTTACCAATCATGTAAGCGGTGGCCTGTCCTGGCATTGCAATATAACGCTCGATAGCTTTTACTGCGTCATACCGAGCATTCGGCGTGTTGTCGACAAGATATTCGATCGCCTCTTCACGACTCCAGCGTTTAGCATGTAGCCCAGTATCAACCACTAAGCGACATGCGCGCCATAATTCCATCGCTAGACGTCCAAAATCAGAGTAGGGGTCTTGGTAAAAGCCCATATCTTTACCGAGCTCTTCGGTATATAAACCCCAACCTTCGGTATAAGCTGTAAAGCTAGCGTATTTTTGAAAATCCGGAATGCCTTTGAGCTCTTGAGTGATCGCGCGTTGCATATGATGACCAGGGATCCCTTCGTGATAAGCCAGAGCTTCCATTTGATAGGTTGGCATCGCGCTCATATCATATAAATTGGCATAATAAATACCAGGACGTGAACCATCAATTGCAGGTGATTGATAAAAAGCTTTGCCAGCTGATTTTTCACGAAACGCTTCAACTCGTTTTACCACCATGCGAGCTTCTGGTGTTAGACCAAAATACTCTGGGATCTTGGCTTCCATCGTATCGATATAAGCTTTGGCATCCGCCATATAGTCCTCACGTCCTTGGTCACTATCAGGATAATAAAACTGTGGGTCGGTACGCATAAATTCAAAAAATTCAGGTAACGTACCCGTAAAGTTGACTTGTTGCATGATACCGCGCATCGCGTTATGGATGCGCTCTACATTTTCAATACCAATCTGATGTACTTCCTCTGCATTTAATGTAGTCGTAGTAAACCATTCCAAGCGGTTTTGATACCACTTATCACCTTCTGGTAAGCGCCATACACCATCACCTTCAGGACTCAGTAAACGTTGCTTTATTAGTTCGGCGATGAGTTTTTCGTATGCAGGTTGAACGCTTTGGGTTAATGCGGTATTGAGCTTACTCATGTAGCCCGCTTGTTCGGCGTTAGATAAACCTAATGCAGTGATTTTTTGTACAAAGTCAGCATAAATAGTCGAATCCGTCGCGCTTTCAGTAAAAGGGGTCCCAGAGATAACATTATGTGATGCTTGGATCATTTGATCATACGCCCATTTAGGCGGGTAAACGCCTAGCTTTTCACGAATGCGTAACTGATCGATAACTTGGTCAAACATGCTGTCCACACCATGCAAGCGTTGAATATACGCATCAGCATCTGACACGTCGCTAATCCTGTGGATATTGATTAAGAAGCTTGGGACAAAAGTATGTGCTGCGCGAAACTGATGCATGATATACGTATGATGGCGAAACGCATCATTGGCTACTTGACGCTGAATATCTTGTTGGTAAATTTTTAAGCTTAACTGCTCTTGAGCATTGAGTTGGCTAATATCAAACTGTTTAGCTTGAGCAATACGCAGAGTAATATTATCAATTTCTGCTTGGGCTGCCGCATCCGACATGTCATCCCATTTATCATAGTCATCTTTGATGCCTAAATAGGATTGCCATACGGGTGAGTTGGCAACATCGTCATCAAAACTTTGTTGAAAAAATTCAGCGAGTCGTGTGCTTTCCGTTGCTGCAGCGATGGGCGCGGCGGAGATTGTTTCACTGGTTACAGTTGGATTTGTCGTGTTGCTAGATGCATCAGTGGACGGCGCATCTGAACAGCCACCTAAAAATACACTTGTACCAAGTGCCGCAGCGATAGCTAGGGCTAGAGCCCGAGAACGATTGGTTTGCATGATATATTTCCTGTCGTGTTATTTTATTATTTTTAATTTGTACTATGAGTTTTATTAGTACGTTTTTAAACGTTAGTTATCTGGGTAGAAAGACGCCAATGAGCTTTTAGCATGTTTCTCGTTTGCTTGTAAATATGTCAGCGCCAACTTCAGTTGTGCTCGCACCTCTAATTCATCCCCTTGATTGTCATACATATAAGCATACATGGCAGTAACAGCATCACTAAAACCAATATTTTTTAATGTTTGAGTATAACCGTATAAGGTTGCTTGTTGAGGGTAGTGTTGACTGAGCCATTGCTTGCAATCTTGTTCAATATATTTAAATGCACGCTTATCTACTGTCTGTAACAGAGTGTTAAATGAAATAGCCTTATGGGTATTGTTTGCTTGAGGCTTACCTAAGGGGATTGTTTTTGGCGCGAACCAAATACTGCAGCCCCAAAGTACCAGTACGAGTAAAGTCGAAATTTGCCATGGTAATGCTTGTTGGTACCAAGGACGCTCAACCCAATCAGTAGCTTGAACAGGCACGGGTAAGCTTGTGTTGTCACCGAGATTATTTTGGACGGGGTTGATGGCGGAGCTAGGATTTAATATTGCGGGTTGCACTACTATTGCTTGTGCTGGAATAATCGCATATTCAGTGGTTTGGGTCAGTGTATTAAACCAAGGGACTTTGATTTCAGGTAATACGAAGTTTCCTTCTCTCGAGGGGACTAAAGCCATGTTCGTGACTTTTTGCGCGATCAACGTATTGTCTTTGTTTACAGTGTTAAGCTGTGGCTGGTCCGGATATGCCTTAATACTGGGCGGTAAGCGGTCATCAATAGATGGCAGTACCGAATCGTCGACACCAATCGCGCTAAGCGTTATGGTGCGTGTAATTGGCTCACCCACCGTAAAGTTACTCAGATCAGTTGACCAAGATTCATTAATTTGTACAAATTCACTTGGCAACCATGCTTCATTGTAGCCTTGAGGAATTGGCTTTATATCGATAGTGACTTCAGGGCCTATTTGATTGACGGCTTTGCTTGGATTAAATAGGCCACCAAAACTCCCTCGATTGCGAGTACGTATACTACCTTCAAAAATTGGACTCGGGAGCCGTAACACGCCTGACTCTTGCGGGATAATGGAAAAGTTTCGTTCAATGACTCGGTAGCGTTTACCATTTTGAATGGCTGTTGTTTCTAGATCCTCACCCATTTGTTGCATCATGACGTTATCGACAGTCGGGACTTGTAGAGAGCCTCGTTCTAGTTCAACGGCTAAGAACAATTTAACTTGATAAGTGAGCTGTTGTTGCACATAGCCTTGCTCTGGTAATACCTCAGCACTCATAAAAATATCACGGGTTTGTGCACTCGCTTGTGATACGGGGACAACAAGAATATCAATGGGTGCAGATTGTATACTGTGGATCTTAATTGCAGGTATCCGCAAGCGTCCAGTGGTGCGCGGAAACAATATCGTTGTCCAAGTTGTACTGACGGATTCACGTAAATTAATTTTACGCATTTGATTGCTGACGGATGTGCGCACTACTTTAAAATCTTGTTCTAATACGGAGGTATCAAATGCGTCACGCGGTAAAGCGGCATTAGCTTCTAAGGTCAACGTAATAGATTCATCCAGCATAGCGGGGTTTTTATCCACTGTTGCAGTGAGTTTATCAAAGGCCAATGCGTTCGAGCTGGCGATAAAGGTTAATAATAACGCACTGTATAGAGTGAATTGAGAGACATTTCTTACCATTGTTTAGTCCTTGAACGTGGCGCCTGTTGACGTTTACGTTGTTGATACTCTAGCTCCATTTTGCGTTTCAGCAGGTATCCTGGATCATTGGGTACTTTATTCATCAACGCTTGCATGCGTTGCATTTTTTCTTGTTCTTCCGGTGTCATCGGTTGTTCTTGTTGCTGCGCTTGAACTTCTTGCGATTCTTGAGGCTCATCCGGTTGCGTAGGCTCTTTAGGTTGTTGTTTATCTTGCTGCTTTTGTTGATCATCGCCTTGTTCTTGATCGTCTTTAGACTCTTCTGGTGAGGGTTGTTCTGTTTGATCCGCTGATTGCTGTTGATCTTGCTGTGATTGTTCATCTTGGGATTGTTGTTGCTGAGACTGCTGGTCTTGAGATTGTTGCTCATCAGAGGCCGATTCTTGATTGTCTTGAGATTGGCTTTGTTGATCTTGTTGCTCTTGATCGTTTTGCTCATCATTCTGGTCTTGATCTTGTTTACTTTGATCCTGAGAAGAGTCTTGTGGTGGTTGATTTTGCAAAAACAACTCTAATGCGGCTTGGTTTTCTTGGGCTTCAATAAAAGCATTGTCGAGTGCATTGGCGCGCTGATACGCCTCTAAAGCTTTATCGTATTGACCTAACTTGGCGAGCGAATTACCTGCATTGTATTGACTTAAGGCATCGTCAGTTTGTGCAAAATGCGCTAGCGCCTCTGCATATTCACCTTGCGCATATTGTGCTTGAGCTTGCCATTCTGGATCGGTAAACAATGACTGTGAGGTTGCATAGTCTCCGTTTTGAAAGGCGCGTAACCCCTTTTGGTTATTATTTTGTAGTGCTGGTGGTAAAAAATCCAGTGGTGTTCGAATGGATTGAGTTGCATTTAGTTCTGAGGAAGGGGGGGACGGCAAATCGGCTGATGACTTCTGAGGCATCGCTTGTGCAAAAGCCGGTTGCTGTAGGGTTAACCCGCTCAGTGGTAGTAAAACTATCGTCAGTAGTAAAACCCAATGTTTGCGTGAGTATAATAATACGATAAATATAACGGGTAATAATAAATACGGACCGAGTTCGTACCAATCATCACCTTGCAAGGTATTAAGTTTAGTCGCGTCGGCTAACAAGGTGTCAGCCACTTGCATAATGATTTTAATATCTTGTTCATCTGCGGTTATCGGCGTAAACGCTCCATTAGTGATTCCAGCTAAGGTTTGTAAACTCGCGTTGTCGAGGCGGGGAATGACAATCGCGCCAGAACTATCTTTGAGTAACTGACCATTAGTCAGCTTAATCGGTGCGCCATCTGATGTGCCTACAGATAATATAGATACTCGATGGGGCATACTTTGCAGTAAGGAGGTTAATCCAGGCATTTGATCATAATCGACGCCATCAGTAAACCAAATGATATCCCCGTTTAAATAACCGGCTTGCTCTAGCATCAATGCGGCTTTTTCTAAAGCCAATTCAGGTTCACTGCCAAATTCAGGCATGATCTCAGGTCGTAAACCAGGGATCAGCGCATTAAGATTAGTACCGTCCGTCGTAATCGGGCTGATGACAAAGGCATCACCGGCATAGGCGATTAAACCGATTTCTCCACCATTATTAGCATTAATTAAATCAATGGCTTTGTAACTCATGCGTGATAATCGATCCGGAGCAATATCCGTTGCACGCATGGATAAACTCATATCCATTACTATGACCTTGGCTTGAGCAATATCATAAACAGGTTTAGGGATCTTTTGCGTCGTAGGACCGGCCATAGCAACAATCGCTAATACTGCGCCAAGCAACAGCGGCCATAACCGCTGCGTTGATTGGGTTTGCGAGCCACCTTGGGTTAAATAATGATAAAGCACATCATTAATCATATTGGTAGCTTGATTTTGACGATGTTTGACACTGCGTATTAACCCATAAATAACAGCGGCAGGAATGAGCGCCCATAGCCACTGGGGACGAAGAAAATGCAACTGCATAGCATGTTGCGTCATTTGATTGACGAGCATTTCAAGCCATTCCATTTACACCTCCACACGCCAGTTAAATTCACGATTCGCCCAATTTAGTACGGTTAACAATCCGCTAGCACATAGTGCCACTAGCAACGCCCAATAAAACATTGCATGCTGTGGGCGCAATGTTTGTTGATTATCTTCTACAGGTTCAATTTTATCTAAAATACGGTAAATCTGTTGCAGCTCATCGGTATCACGGGCACGAAAATATTGCCCCCCTGTATCTTTAGCAAGTCGGGTTAATAATGATTCATCTAAATCCGCAGACGGATTAACTTGGCGCTGACCAAATAAACTATTTACGACCATCGAATCTGCACCTACTCCAATCGGGTAGATTTTTATTTGTTGATCAACGGCTAACGTTAGAGCTTGGTCAGGTGTAATATTACCTGCCGTATTTTGCCCATCAGTCAACAAAATCAGAACTTTATTGACGTTGGGTTTATCGGTGAAACGTTTCGCTGCTAAGCCGATTGCATCGCCGATAGCGGTTGAATCACCGACTAATCCAATCACAGTCTCTGATAACAGTTGTTCTACAGTGGTGCGGTCAAAGGTTAACGGAGCTTGTAAATACGCGGTGTCAGCAAATAAGATTAAGCCAATACGATCACCGATCCGGCGTTGAATAAAATCACCTAAGACTGTTTTGACCATGACTAAACGATCGACTTCTTGACCATTCACGATCATGTCTTGGGTTTGCATTGAACCGGATAAATCAACGGCGACCATTAAATCGCGTCCTTCATTTGGGATTGAGATAGGCTCTCCGTAGTAAACGGGTCGGGTAACACTAATAACAAATGCACTCCATGCAATAACCAATAAGATACTTCGCACTGGGGAGCGCCGTTTTGTCTGTGACGCAGCTTGGGTGAGCTGGCGATAAAAAGGCATATAAATAGGTTTAGTTTGCTGCGTGTTGGCTTTGCCAAACAGGAGTTGAATGATCCACGGAAATGGATATACCGCAGCCAACCACCACCATGTAAAGGATAAGTTATCCCAAATCGTCAATATATTATCCATGTTCGACTGCTCCTGTTGGCAATACAGAACGCGGAGCAGTCAGTTTCATCGTAACAAGATTAAAGCGCGGCAGGCCTTTTTTACACCAAGTTTGAACAATGTCGATTGCCGCAGGTACGGTGATTACATTGGGCAGTTGTGTTGCGGATTGATAAATACTTTGATTGAGTAATAACAACGAAGCAGCATAATCATTTTCTGGTTTTAGGGCTATTTTATTGCGCACTTTGCTGCGAATTTTACTACATAGCCAAACACTCCATTCTTGTCCGTGTAGGATTGTAATCGAAGATTTTTCTTGAGGGTAATAATGCAAGGCTACCCGTTTCAAAATGTGATTAATAGTAGTGAGTTGTGCACTGGTATCATTGTTATTGTCTTCATGTTGAGCTAATAATAATTGTAACTCAGAGACAGCTTGTCGCTGGGCAGCAAAGGTACGTCGATAACGACGAATGACGATGACGAGCCAAAAGCAAAATGCAATAACGGCAAGGATCAGCCCTATTAACGCCAATGAGGGTGGCCACCAATTAATGCTATCTGGCGTAATTACTTCATGCGGAGGGATAAAAATAAGTGGTTCCATGTTACGACCCCGCTTTTGCTAAGTCGCGAGTAGGATCGATTAATCCTGCAGTCAACTGGGTTACTAACGGCATAGATGCGCACAACCAATGTTGCATAATGCCTAATGTTGCTATTTGTGTTTGAATCTCGGCATAGCGCGAACCTGCAGCGTGTGATTTGACCACTCGTAATGCTGTTTCAATACCATCAGTGACTAAAATAGGTGGACTGTTGTGATGTTGCTGTGCAGTTTCTAATGGGTCTGAAATACCAAAAACGCGCACCTCACAGTGCTTGGTAAGTTGTCGTAAATGTTGTTTTATTTCTGGATTGAAATGTTGAAAATCACTGATGATGCAGACTAGGCTGCCAGGTTTAGCTAGTCTTCTCAACCTTTTAACAGCCTCTAATAGCGGGTTTTCATTGCCACTCATGTGTAAAGGTTGAGATTGTTGTAACTGACATGTCGCGGTTAACAAATGTAAAATGGAACTGTCTTGGCTTTTCGGTTTAATCTCGCGATGCCCTTGAGAATTAAACGCTACCCCCCCAACACGATCACCTCGTGCTTTTGCTGACCACGCTAAGACGGAGGCTAAGTGTCCGGCAAGGACTGATTTTAGTTGCAATTGTGTGCCAAATTGCATGGTAGCACTGACATCCGTGGCAATAAATACAGGGCGTTCGCGTTCTTCTCTAAAGATCTTAGTATGAGTTTTACCGGTACGAGCCGTCACGCGCCAGTCTATAGCACGAATGTCGTCGCCCGCTTGATAGTGTCGTGCTTCGTCGAATTCCATCCCGCGACCTTTCATTTTACTGATATACGTTCCAGCAAGCCGCGCTTGTGGTGTACGTTTGGGATGTAAGGTTATTAATTTGTGGGCGAGCTTATATTGCATTAACTTTTTGATCGTTAATGCGACAGCATCCTCGGCATTAAGTTGACTAAGTGATTGTAATATAGACATCTAGGCACTCAATATAACAAGTTCAGCGTGAGTCAACGCTAAGGCACTGGAACAATTGCTAGGATATTATCGAGTACGGCATTCACCGTCACACCGTCAGCTTCGGCTTCATACGTGAGTGGTAAGCGATGACGTAGGACATTATGACAAACAGCATGGATATTATCAGGTCCAACAAAGTCTCGTCCCATTAGCCATGCATGTGCTCGAGCACACTTATCTAGAGCAATCGTAGCACGCGGTGAAACACCTAGCGCAATATACTGGGCTAATTTTTCATCGTATTGTTGCGGCTGACGAGTCGCCATGACGAGTTGCACGATATATTCTTGCAGTGCATCACTCATGTGCATAGATAAAATATCTTTGCGTGCCGCAAAAATAGCGGTTTGTTTAAGCGGAGTCGGCGGTGCAATGGTTTGCGATAAACCTTCATTACGGGTTAATTGTAAAATAGACAGCTCTGTTTTCGCATCGGGATAATCAATTTCTACATGCATTAAAAAACGGTCAAGTTGTGCTTCGGGCAGGGGATAAGTCCCTTCTTGCTCCAGAGGGTTTTGAGTCGCCATGACCAAAAATAACTCAGGCAGCGTGTAGGTTTTGTTACCTACTGTAATTTGGCGTTCAGCCATTGCTTCAAGCAAGGCCGATTGGACCTTCGCGGGGGCGCGGTTAATTTCATCCGCTAACACTAAATTATGAAACAACGGACCGGATTGAAATACAAACTCGCCAGTTTCAGGGCGATAGATATCCGTGCCTGTTAAATCGGCCGGGAGTAAATCTGGGGTAAATTGGACGCGATGAAAGTCGCCTTCAACACCATCAGCTAAGGCATTAATCGCTCTAGTTTTAGCTAATCCAGGAGGCCCTTCTACAAGCAAATGTCCATCGGCGAGTAAAGCGATGAGCATATTTTCGGTTAATGCGTGTTGCCCGATGACTTGTGCATTGAGATAGTCACGGATAGGGGCAAAATCTGTCGATGCCATAAGTTCATGCTTCCTTAATGATTTTGTTAGAGTTTTTTATTAAACATTACAAGCTACGTTAAAACGAACTTGCTAAAAAGACAGTACTTAGGAAGTAAGGTTCAGATTTTATATTACAAGGTTTGTGCAACAAATTTTGTGTTTTTTCCGAATTTAACTAGATAATGCGTAAAAGTTTTGTCACAATGCATTTTAAGAGTCAGAGGTCTGACCACTGGCGTGTTTATTATTAATAGGATTATGACGACTGATGGCTAAATTACAAACAGTAAAAACAGCAAATGGCGAACGTGTCGCTATCGTTGCTGGATTACGTACTCCATTTACTAAAATGGCGACTGATTTTCACGGTGTACCCGCTGTTGACCTAGGTAAAATGGTAGTCAATGAACTATTAGCGCGCCATGATTTATCACCATTAGAAATTGATCAGTTAGTCTATGGTCAAGTTGTGCAAATGCCGGCGGCGCCAAATATCGCCCGCGAGATAGTGCTAGGTACTGGCATGAACGTGCATACCGACGCTTACAGTGTGTCGCGAGCGTGTGCAACGAGCTTTCAATCGACGGTAAATGTTATGGAGTCGATTTTATTAGGCAATGCGGATGTGGGGATTGCCGGTGGAGCAGATTCAACGTCCGTGTCACCGATTCAAGTGTCTAAAAACCTTGCCCGCGCCTTAGTTGATTTGCAGAAAACTAAAACCCTCGGGCAAAAATGGCAAGTATTGAAACATTTAGGATTAAAAGACTTAGTCCCTGTTCCGCCAGCTGTAGCAGAATATTCGACTGGTTTATCAATGGGTAATACTGCGGAACAAATGGCTAAGACGCATGGGATTACCCGTGCAGAACAAGATGCGTTGGCGCATCGTTCACATACCTTAGCGGCGCAAAATTGGAATGACGGGCACATGGCTCATGAAGTCATGACGGCTTACCCAGAACCTTACAGAAAAGCAGTCGAAAGAGACAATAACATCCGCTTTGACTCTACGTTAGATGGATATGCACGTTTGCGTCCTGCATTTGATCGCAAATTTGGAACCGTCACGGCAGCGAATGCCACACCGCTAACAGATGGTGCCTCGGCAGTCATATTAATGAACGAAGCGAAAGCCAAAGCCTTAGGTTATACCCCCCTTGGCTATATTAAATCGTATGCGTTTGCTGCCATCGATGTGTGGGAAGATATGTTAATGGGACCGAGTTATGCAACGCCTTTAGCGTTAAAGAGAGCGGGTATGAGTTTATCGGATCTGACCCTAATTGAAATGCACGAAGCGTTTGCCGCACAAACCTTATCAAATGTGAAAATGTTTGGCAGTGATAAGTTTGCTCAAGAAAAACTAGGTCGCAGTAAAGCTACCGGAGAGATTGATATGGATAAATTTAATGTACAAGGCTCTTCGATTGCTTATGGACATCCATTTGCCGCGACAGGTACCAGAATGATTACGCAAATGTTGAATGAACTCAATCGTCGTGGCGGAGGGACTGGCTTGTTGACTGCTTGTGCTGCCGGTGGTCTTGGTGCCGCGATGATAGTGGAGACAGAATAATGAATAATCCAGCATTTACATTAACCAAACAAGATTCCGGTATTGCCATCTTAACGATGGACGTACCCAATGAAACCATGAATATCTTAAAAGCAGAATTTTCGGCTGAGATCGATGCTTTGCTAACGCAAATCGAACAAGATAATGATATTAAAGG
>JAQXDG010000060.1 GCA_029251505.1 Glaciecola sp.
AAATGTGAACCTAGTTGAAAATATAAACGCTCTACCAAAGCCGGTTTTAATTGCGTTTTTTCTACAATATGCGCAAGATCTAATGCACTAAAGGCATTACTTTGTATGCCTATACGATATGCAATGGCTTCTGGCACACCTTGCTCAACATAACGGGCAACCGTGTTGTTTAAGGTCGTTACTTCTTCAGCTACTAGGTATTCACTGATATTATTTAACAGATCTGAATAAACAGGTCGATAGAACTCAATGGCACTATTGATCGACTCAAATTGAGTATGCTCACGTAACATCCAGCGTGTCGCTCGACGCACCGAGCGTCGCATCGAATCAAGTATCTGTAGTTGTAATGATGAATCAATTTTATTATCGAGTTGTTCAACGTCACGCCATAAGTCGCCTAAGTTATATAGCGCTTTTACTGTCGAATAGGCGATGGCAATATCGCAGATACTCGCCCCGGTTTCTTCATTGAGACGGTGAGCGAAATTTATCCCCATATCATTAATCATATAATTGGTTAACTTAGTCGCAATAATCTCACCACGCAATGGATGATGTTGCATTTGAGCTTGATATTTGTCTTGTAATAATTGTGGAAAAGACCCTACCAAAAACTTCTGATAATAGGCGTTATCAGTAATAGTAGCTTGATTGAGTTCTTCCTTTAACACCATTTTGGCGTATGAAATTAACACTGATAGTTCAGGACGAGTCAGTCCGACGCCGTCAGCGATACGCTCAGAAAATTCTTCATCCGTTGGTATGTATTCTAATTCGCGATTAAGATGTCCATCGCGTTCAAGTGTATGAATAAAGCGTAATTGTTCTTTGATTTGTGCGACGTTTGCTTGGTCGGTAATAGAAATGGACTGTGTCTGACGATAACAATCATCTAATACAATATCAGCCACGTCATCGGTCATTTCATAAAGCATGGCGTTGCGCTGTTTAACGGTCAAATCACCATTATTGACTAACGCATTAAGTAAAATCTTAATATTGACTTCGTTATCGGAGCAATCCACCCCACCCACATTATCAATAAAGTCCGTATTTACTTTACCGCCGAGCTTAGCAAACTCGACACGACCCAATTGAGTACAGCCTAAATTACCGCCTTCTCCGATTATTTTAGCTTGCAGTTGCTTGCCATTGACTCGCACGGCATCGTTGGCACGATCCCCAACATCCGAATCGTTTTCTTTGGATGATTTAACGTACGTACCAATCCCACCATTCCATAACAAATCAACGGGCATTTGTAAGATCTGATGAATCAGTTCATTCGGCGTCATCGATGCTTTTTTAGTATTGAGCCATTTTTTCATTTCAGCAGATAGCGGAATTGATTTGGTGCGACGAGAAAATACACCTCCCCCTTTGGATAGTAGTTTGGCGTTGTAATCGGCCCAATTTAAAGTTGGATCGGCAAATAAGCGCTCACGCTCAGCAAAACTATCAGCAACGTTTGGATTAGGGTCAAAAAAGATATGTATATGGTTAAACGCTGCAATTAAACGCGTCTTTTGTGATAACAACATACCATTACCAAATACATCACCAGCCATATCACCAACCGCGACACAACTAAATTCGGTAGTTTGACAATCTACACCCAATTCACGGAAATGACGTTTGACGGACTCCCAAGCGCCACGAGCTGTGATCCCCATTTTTTTATGATCATAACCAACACTGCCACCTGAAGCAAACGCATCGCCTAACCAAAAATTAAATTCATCAGAGATCTCATTAGCGATATCAGAGAATGTTGCTGTACCTTTATCTGCAGCGACCACCAAATACGGGTCGTCATCATCGTGACGAACAACGGCATTGGGATAAACCACAACACCATCAACAATATTATCAGTAATGTCGAGTAAACTGCGGATAAACGTTCGATAACAAGCCTGACCTGCCGCGATAAATGCGTCACGCCCACCGGTCTTCGGTAGTTGTTTACACACAAAGCCACCTTTAGCTCCAACAGGAACAATGACCGTATTTTTAACTTGTTGTGCTTTGACTAACCCTAATACTTCAGTGCGGAAATCTTCAAAACGATCGGACCAACGTAAACCACCACGTGCAACTTTACCGCCTCGTAAATGCACCCCTTCAATTTCGGGTGAATACACAAAAATCTCAAATTTAGGGATCGGTAATGGCATATCATTAATCAATTCAGGCAACAGCTTGAATGATACATAGGATTTTTGCTCACCGTTTTGTTTTGGTTGATAAAAATTAGTGCGCACCGTTGCCAGGATCATATCTAAATATTTACGGATAATTCGATCATCATCAAGGTTACTCACACCATCAAGTGAATGCATAATTGCATCAACTAAATCACCTTCAGTTTGTTGCTTAAATGTATTCTTTGGTTCAAATCGATACGCAAATAATTCAATTAACGCTGCTGAAATTTTTGGGTAAGCTGCCATTGTATTTGCAATATACTCAACTGAAAAAGACAGTCCAATTTGTCGCATATATTTAGCATAAGCACGTAAGATAGTGACATTTCGTCCCGTCAAATTACCACTTAAAATAAGGCGGTTAAATGCGTCGTCTTCTAGGTGATTTTGCCATACTTGCGCAAACCCATCTTGGAACAAGGATTGAGACTGAGACATATCTGATGTAGGAAAGGATTCATGCAACATACTAAAATCCATAATCCAGTTCGACCCACCCTCTTTCGTGGCAATCTTGTACGGTGTTTCATCAATGACGCGCAAACCAAAATTTTCTAGCATCGGTAATACATCCGATAAATGTATCGGTTCACTTTGATGATAAAGCTTTAACCGTACAGCTTTACTTGTGTTTTGTATTTCCTGGGGGCGATAAAAAAGCATTTCTAAGGGGTTGTCGTCAGACAAGCATTCAAGTTTTTCAATGTCACCAAGTGCCGCACTTGGTAAATATTGATCCATATAAGATTGTGAGAAATTAGCGGCATAACGCTCAATAACACTCACACTTTTGCCTTCACCGTATGCAGTTTTAATCACGTTAGAGAGTCTATCTGGCCAAGTTTTGGTTAACTCTATAATATTTTGTTCTATTTCTTTCACTGGATAATCCATATTATTGTCAGCCACATGCACAATATAATGTGTTCTGGCGTACACCGACTCAGAAAAGTATGTCGTAAACTCCACGTCTTGTTCACTCGCAAAAGCAAATTTCAAATAGCCTTGGGTTTGCTTTCGTAATGCCGTGTTGTATTTTTCTCTTGGTACATAAGTCATGCAGGAAATAAAACGCCCGAACACATCTTTACGCGTAAACATCCGCGAAATACCGCGTTCTTGCATTTGAAATATACCACTGACAATTTTTGCTAATTCGTTAATTGGAGAATGTAATAATTCATCTCGAGGGTAAGTTTCTAAAATATTGACGATGGCTTTTTGTGCATGTGTGCCAGTTTCAACATCGGCAGCGTCACAAATATCTCGTATTTTTTGCGATAAAATAGGAATATGCATCACACTAGAATTATATAGCGTTGCAGAATAAAGTCCTAAGAAACGATGCTCGCCGATAACCTCCCCTTTTGCATTAAACGCTTTAACACCGATATAATCGATATATGCAGGTCGGTGAACACGCGCAAGAGAAGATGTTTTAGTCAGGAGTAACGGCTTCTGTGACAGTGTTTCTTTGCGTGCAGAACTGGGTAAATTTGAAATACGGCGATCACGATCACGTATAGAGTTTTTCATTATTCCCAAACTGGTGTCATTTAACGGATGCCACAGATGATCGCCATCTTCAGCATTGACTTCATAGTAACGATATCCCATTAATGTAAAGTGATGATCCGCTAACCAATCAATAAATTGAATCGTTGATTCCTGGGTGGTTTTAGCAAAAAGAAAAGGTGAATTTACTACGGTTTCTTTTGCCTCAAGCAATTTTTGTAGCATTGCTTCCCAGTCATTTACAACCAATAATACTTCGGATAAGACCGAACGTAATTCATCTTTCAAACGTGCGATTTGCTCTGGCGTTTCTTGGTGGTCGATTTCAATCAAAAATACGGTTTCTTTTGTCGCAGTAGTAACGGTAGCGGTTTGTTCTGCATTGACATTGATCAAGTGATGCGATTTGTCGCGTACTATTGCTATCGGGCTATGTAAAAGTAAATGAGCAGTGATACCTAGCCGGTTCAAGGCAATACGAACAGAATCAACTAAAAAGGGCATGTCTTGTATGATGAGTTCAACAATCGTATGCTCGGATTGCCAGCCATGCTTGGTGATTTGGGGATTGAATACATTAATAAATGGTTGGGCAGAGTTATAATGCGAAAAACGTTGCCATAAGCTTAATGATGCACCATATAAATCACTATCGGAACGACCATATAAATCGGCTGCTGAGATATTTTTAAATAAGATTCGCGCAAATTTCTCTACTAAAGGGGCGTTCGCTTTATCAGCTTTTTCACCAATAAGGGTAAATACTTTGTCTAATAGGACCGAGGGGTGGCGAGAAACAGTCATAAAAATCCTTTATTCTAAAATGGGATACGCCCATTAAATATTAATATATTGTTAATATATCGACATAATACTGCTTTGTATAAGGCTATTTTACTGAGATGAACAGGATTAGAAAGCGTTTTTTTTACACTAAATTCACAAGTAAATAACTATGCAGAAAAACATAAAAAAAAGGGCATAAAGCCCTTT
>JAQXDG010000169.1 GCA_029251505.1 Glaciecola sp.
ATGGGGTCGCCCATTTGTAAGCGCACATCACTCGTACTGCCATCGTTGTCATCATCACGCACATCAACACCTCGCGCCCACTTTAATACCAATTCTCGTAACCCACTTGGATCAGGTAAACTCGTTAAGGCTAAATCGGTGGTATCAATTAACGTATTACTTTCATGCAATTTATTCGCGGTTTGTAAAATACTGCCAGTTTCACTAAAGGTATACATATTGCGCGTTAACGATAAACGGCTCGCCGCTCCGCCATCACGAACATCATTACCATCGGTAAGCACTGACCAAAAACTATGCGAGTACTCAGAGAAAAACCCCGTTGCACTATCGACTGCTGGCACGCCATTTTTATCCAGTACATCATTGCCATTAATCTTATATTTCTTTAAATTTCCAGGCCATAACGCCCTTTCTGATGGCTTAAATAACGCAAAGTACAATTCATCTTTATGCGTTAAACGATTGAGTTGATTGACCGCGACACCAGGGGATACAAACGTTGCATTAACATCTTTAACCGAACGCAATATTTGTTGAAACGCATCCACTAATTCTTGTGAGTCATCCGCTTGATAAAAGCCACCACCACCATGCAATGCCAACTGATTTAAGAAGTTATTGGCATTAGTATTCGCAGCAAAGCCAATCGTATGGGTGATGACTCTGGCATCAATGACCGACGTGTTTGATTGCGACAGGTTATCAACCAAATCTAATCCACATTTTTCCCCTCCGCTGCCGCTGCAAGTTTGGTTGAGCAACGATTGGATTTTGCTGACACTATGATTATTATTAGCCTCACCATCTGATAACAAAACAATGTGATTATTCGTTTGGCATTGTAAATCTGTCACAGGGGAAATATAGGTCGCAGGAGTAGGAATCGTCTCATTGATACAATCACTATCACTTAAATTATCTGTATCACAGCCATTTGGACGCACCGCATCGGCGCCAGTATAAGATTGACGGTGACTCACTCGGGTACTTTTGCGTAAGGAACTACCGGCGCTATTGGTGCCACGTTGTAGTCCATAGTCTACTTGGCGACCACCAAAATACTGCGCCGCTTCATACAACGTATCCACAATTGGGGTATAGCCCGTATGCGTTAAACTATCAACCTTTGATTGCAACAGCTCACGAACGGTAGACGAGCTACCCGGTATCGCATTTGCTTGATATTTAATGATGAGTTTTGCAGCACCAGAGGGCTTGCCTTGGTACGTATATCCGCCACGTTTAGATGAGCCAAAATTCGATAACACAAACATCATTTCATTATTCGGCTGCCAGCCAGAACGGTTGACGATTTGCTGGACGATAGGGGTGACAGGTGGGCTTTGATACAGCCCTTTATAGTACCAAGGTGCGATTGAATTCCATTGGACACTCACTGTTTTGGGTTTATCGCGCAACATATATCGCGTGTAAGGTGAAAAATCATCGGGATCGTTCTGGTTGACGCCTTGGATCAACATACTAGCTTGGCTGCCGGTGCCATTTTGATAAGCAGTAAATTCAAGGTGAGCATCCAAAATCACAGCCCCTTGGGGTAGATTAATATTACTAAATCGCAAGCCCACATAATCGTTCGATGTATTTTTAAAAGTGAGTTCAGTACCGGTATTTTGATAACCGTTACTGCGCTCTTCAGCATTATTGCCTTGTTTAGACACTTGATATACTAACTCTCCGGCAACACATCCGGTAGCGGTCGTATCATCATATTCAATGACTAGTTGAGGTACTTGCCCGGTGCCAGATTCAAAACTAAAGGTCTGTCTCGCCGAGCTTCCAGATGTCGATTGTGTGTCTAATAATATGGCTAAATCATTACCTCCACACCAATTCGTCTGATCGACAATCGCTTGTATTACAGCACTTATATCTGGTGAATTTTGTACTTCATTAGTGAAACCAAATTCATTATCACTCTCCCATGCAGTAAATTCGGTAGTGCGAGTACGAGTTGAAATCGGATGACTAGCGTTAAATGCAACGGCATTGGCGTCAAGTTGTCCATAAATATGGATAGCGGTTTCATCTAAATTAACTAATGCTGAGGTGAGTCGTAAAAATGCACGCGTGATCGTCGCGCCTTGTGGAATAGCAATATCTTGATAGCGTAATCCTGTTTGGACGATGCTTGTCCCCTGAGAAATCGGTAAGATCGTATTGTTGACATTAAGCGTCCCACCTATTTCAACCGCATCATCAGCCCCCTCGGTAATCGGCAATACCAGTTCAGGCTTTACATATTCGTCTATGTCTTTGACTGGAAATAACACCGGCCCACCACTGTCTGAAAAACGCATTAGACCTGCGTTGATATTAGTGGCACTGGCTAACGCATCATTTAACGCATTCTGTACTCGTAACAAACGCGTTTGGCTCGTGCCGTCTTTATTGCTCATACTGCCCGAGGTATCCATAATAAAGAGTACATTAGGATTGTAAGTCACCGCTTGATTGCCCGTTCCAAGGTAAATCTCAAGATCATCCGCATACCCTGACCATGCAAACCCTATGCTCAGTAAGGCACTGATAAACATGCAATAAAGATGACGAGTAGACACGTTAATTTCTCCTAATGTTATTGTGATGCTGGCGCAAACACAGTCGCAGACAATGAATTAGCTACCGCGTATGGACTGTTTTGCACCTGACCACACCCCCGAATAATGAATACATGACAATTGATATTACTGCCTCCAATCACACTAGAAGAGCCACGACAAGCTTGTTCTTGAACAAAGGCACTACGCGACCAACTGGCTAATCGAGCTTGCGTATCATAACTGCCAGTAGTGATGTGTCTTGTTCCGGTTTGCAAACCACTTTGGGTTAATGTGCGTTGCACATACCCTTGTTCAGAAAAACAACTTAATGCCGTAGTCGTTAAATCAATCGCGTTGATTTGCCGAGCTTCAGACAAAGGATCGGTTAGGGTATTATCGACCAATACACTTTCATCTTCTGATTCAAACACCGCACCAGCTAACGCAGATTCAGCTGCATCGAATGCTAATGATTGTTGCTCCATGGCACTGGCCATTTTGGTTTGAATTAAACCACTGGATACTGATGCGATACCTAATAAGGTTAATGATAACAACACCAACA
>JAQXDG010000064.1 GCA_029251505.1 Glaciecola sp.
CGCTATTTACTATTGGAAGAAGGCTGAACACGAGATATGGATGCTCACTATGTACAGTAAATCAGAGCGATCTACTATCGCAGGTTATATGTTGAAACAAATATCAGAGGCAATCGACAATGAGTAATAGAGATATAGGTGCTGAAATTCTTGCAGGTATAAATGAGATCAAGGAATATAAAAAGGGAAATATTTCCCTACGCAATAACGAATTAAGAGAGCCATCAGCGCCACAAATAATTCGCTCTAAATTGAAAATGTCTCAGTTAAAGTTTGCAGGTTTACTCGGTGTTAGCACAAGAACTTTGCAGGACTGGGAGCAAGGGCGAAGAAACCCTCAAGGTCCAGCATTAGCACTATTAAGGATAGCTGAACAACATCCTGAAGTATTTAGTGAGTTGAGATAAAGGTAGTGGCGAATAACAGATCAATGCAGACGGAAGTCTTGAGGATAGGATAGCTAACAAGTGATTAAATCGATTTCCGTATGCTGTTTTTTCAAAGTTACCCTGACGATACCTTTACGTTACTCTCTTAGCGACATTAATGCTTCATCAATTTCATCATGGCTAAATACGTAACCATGCTCTAATAACGCCTTAGGCACTACGTGCTGACCTGTTAATAACAAATCCGCAGATTCACCCATTAATATCTTTAAAGCTAATTTAGGGACTGTGAAGAGGCAAGGGCGGTGCAGACTGTTGGCATAAGCCTTCGAAAATACCGCATTACTAACCGGATTAGGTGCAGTGAAATTAATTGGACCTTGCAGTGTCGGCGACACTAATAAATGCGCCATTGCTTGGATCATATCATCAATATGGATCCACGACATGATTTGCTGACCTGAACTAACCGGTCCACCTAACCCTAAACTAAAGGGCACTTTCATTTTTCCCAATGCACCACCTGTTGGTGATAACACAATACCGGTGCGAAGCAGACATACTCGGGTTAGTTCAGATTGTGCTTGAAGCGCAATGGATTCCCAACGCTGACAAATTTCACGGGCAAACTCTTCATGATAATCTGAAAACTGTTCATCAATTGGTTGGATCGGTTGACTCGTATCCGCTTGGCGGCCATAAATACCAATCGCAGAACCACTTAAGAATACCTCTGGAGGCTCAGAACTTGCTTGGATTAACGCGACAATACGTTCTGTGATATCCCAACGGCTATGGCAAATATGCTGTTTTTGTTTGTCACTCCAGCGTTTATCAACAATGGCCTCACCGGCTAAATTAATCACCGCATCATAAGCATTCAGATCATTTAATAGGGTCAGATCCACTTTTTCTAAAACGCCCTGTTGAATTTCATGATGAAAAGCGTGGTTTACCTTATCAGCTGAACGACTCACCACATGAAAAGTATGTAAATGTGCATAGTGCTTGATAAATGCTTGGCCAATCAAACCTGTCGCGCCTGTGATTAAAATCTTCATCGAATGTTCGCCTTTTGCTCAAGAGTTAAAATTGTGGTTCTTTAGAACAAGAAATACTTAAACTGACTGAATCCGAAAAACGCAACGCATGCGGCTTATCGACTTCCACTTCAGCCCACGAAACCCAAGGGTGATCGGCGGCAAGTGCTAAAATATCGGATGTGAGTTTTTCGAGTAAATAAAAACGGTTATGCTCTACTAATCGAATAATTGCTTTTGTTACCGTCTTATAGTTAAGCGCATTTTCCACTTGATCTGATTCTGCTGCGCGTTGAGCGTCGTATTTGATGACAGCATTGACAACGACATCTTGTTTATTTTGAATTTCATCATCGTTAAATCCAATGTACGTCCGTAAACGTAAGTTTTTTATACGAATTGTTGCTTCATTTAAAATCATTTAACAAATTCCTGTTATGATATGACATATATTTGCATTGTTAGAAAGTAGTAATGCATCAAATTATTTTGCAGAGAATCTTATGGAACTAAAATCTTCTACCGCTAAAGCCTTTGTTATCACTGCTGCTGTTGTTGTGGTCTTAGCTGGTATCAAAGCGGCAAGTGCCATTATGGTCCCGTTTTTATTATCGATATTTATCGCAATCGCATGTAGCCCACTCATTAATCTTGCGTCACGGTATAAAATCCCGCGTTGGCTATCAGTTACCTTAGTTATACTGTTAATAATCATTTTTGGTTTTATGTTGGCTGGATTAGTTGGTCAATCCTTAGGTGAGTTTCGACAAAATCTACCCAATTATCAAGCGCAATTGTCTGTTGAGTTGGCATGGGTGATTGAACAGTTAGCCAATTTAAACATTATTGTCGATAAAAATTTGTTTTTATCCTATTTTGATCCGGCAGTTGCGATGTCGGTTGCGACGAATTTTTTAAGTGGCATGGGCGGGGTGTTATCCAACGTATTCTTGATTATCTTAACTGTGATTTTTATGTTATTTGAAGCGGAAAGTATGCCGCGTCGTATACATGTCGCATTAAGCGATCCAGGCATGAAAATGCATCACATTGACCGGTTTCTCAAGTCCGTCAATGACTATTTAGCGATTAAATCTTTAGTCAGCTTAGGCACTGGGGCATTTATCGGCGTGTGGCTATATGCGTTAGATGTTGACCACTTTATGTTGTGGGCCGTGTTAGCATTTTTACTTAATTTCATTCCTAATATAGGTTCGATTATCGCAGCCGTGCCAGCGGTATTGATCGCCTTTGTTGATCAAGGTTTAGCGACCGCGGGTTTAGCTGGGTTGGGCTTTGTCCTCGTCAATACCGTAATGGGCAATATGATTGAACCGCGTTTTATGGGGCGCGGCTTGGGTCTATCAACGTTAGTTGTCTTTTTATCGTTAATATTTTGGGGCTGGTTGTTAGGTTCAGTCGGTATGCTGTTATCTGTACCTTTAACCATGATTGTCAAAATAGCCATGGAATCTCGTGAAGAAACCATGTGGTTAGCGATTTTATTGTCCGGTGATGATTTGGATGAAACCTATATTCCAACGGATGATGAAACAGATAAAGCTAATTTATTAGATGTTGATTTTACCGAAGAAAAATAGTGATTTACTTATTAGGTAGGCACACACTGATCGTTGTGCCACTTGATTTTTCGTGTGAAGTCGACGAGTGAACTTGCAATGTTGCACCATATAACTCAACTAAATCACTCACCGTTGCTAAGCCAATTCCATGACCTTGATGGTAGGTATCAAGTCGCTTACCGCGAGTTAACATATCCGTTTGCATTGCCTCAGGGATCCCCGGTCCATCATCACTAATACTGATAATGTGCATTTGCGAGTGGGTTTGTGAGTCAGCTTGGCGTGTGACCGTCACTGTTAGCTTAGAGCGTGCTGCTTTACATGCATTATCCAATATATTACCAAACAACTCATACGCGTCAGTGGTGTCAATGGGGTACAAAAAAACCTCAGGAATCGCCCTAAAATTTATACTCAACCCCTTATCACGATAGATTTTGTGCATGGAATCGATGATTTTTTGCAATAGCTCACACACATCAATGTGCTGTTGCCAACCCGCTTTGCCCAAGACCGAACGTGATAATTGCCGTTGGATGATTTGATCGATTTGTAAAATGGGGGCTTTGCTGGATCCGGGGATTGTCTCATCACCTTGAAGCACACTTAATGGCGTTTTGAGTGAGTGGGCCAAATCTTGTAAAGCATGTTTAAACCGAGTGCGTTGTTGTGATTCTGAGAGCAATAGTGCATTGACACTATCTTTGACGGCATTGAGTTCTTTGGGATAAGCCCCGCTTAAGGAGACGACTCCATCTTGATTAGGAGTGCCTTTAGCTGCCTTGCTGAGTTGAGAAACTAGATGTTTGACTGGACTCACCACTGACAATAAACTCAGCAATAACAGCCCACTTATCAATAGGGCAACCCAAACACCATTGCGAAATAAGCTTTGATTAAACGTGGCCAACTCACGATGAAACGCCCCTTGATCTTCAAGTAAATAAAATTTAATCGGGATAAACTGGTTTTCGCTTTCAAATTCAGCAGTAAAGGTAAACAAAAACGTATCAGGTAATGATGTCAATTCATCTGCAAATATCTGCTCACCTGTTTTTGCACTGGGATAGGTAAGTGGAGTCGGTTGCAGTGTGCTAGAGGTGGATTGCCAGACCACGGTCTGGTTCAGCACGATAAAGGCTTGGTAGCCAGATTGAGGCATATTTAAGCGGTCATCAAACACATTAAATGGCATATTAATCTGACTACCATCAATTTCAAACGTTGCGATTAAGGCGTACGCCATTGATTCTAATTCAGTTTGTTTGGCTTTTAATAAACTGTCTTTAAATGCGGTTGAAACGGTAAAAGCCAGACTCGGCAATAACACGACAGTGATAACCAGAATCGATAAGACAGTGCGAACGGTTAGAGAGAGGTGACTTAGGCGGGAGAAAATAATCGGTAGCCTCTACCACGTAACGTTTCAATCGGTTTTAGGGTATTGTCAGGATCGAGTTTTTTTCGTAAACGACCGACAAAAACTTCAATAACGTTGCTGTCTAAATCAAAATCCTGGTCATAAATGTGCTCAGTTAACTCTGTCTTAGACACCACTTTTTGTGGGTTGAGCATCAAATATTCCAATACCTTGTATTCATAAGCCGTCAGATCTAGTACTTCATCCGCCACTTTGACCCGTTGTTGCGTCATGTGTAGATGGATTGGACCACAACTCAGCTCGGCCGAGGCATGACCCGTACTACGGCGAATAAGCGCATTGACTCGTGCAAGTAATTCTTGTTGATGAAAGGGTTTGGTTAGATAATCATCCGCTCCGGCGTCTAAGCCGAGGACTTTTTGTTCCCAGGTATCACGTGCGGTGAGGATGAGCACTGGCGTGGAAATGCCTTGAGCGCGAGCAAATTTAAGGACACTTACCCCATCTATTTTCGGTAATCCTAAATCCAATAAGATGGCATCATAGGTGTATTCGTTGAGTAAAAACTGTGCTTTTTCTCCGTCATCCGCTAAATCAACACTAAAGCCATGTGACTGTAATAACTGATCAAGTTGGATCAACAATTGACTATCGTCTTCAACTAACAATACACGCATATACTAATCCTTGTCTGTTTTCGGCTGGGCTTTTTCCGATGTTTTAGGCATCACTTTGCCTGATTGTTTATTCACATTCACGGAAATAACACGACCTTTTTGATTCAGCATTTTGACGCGATAGTGTTCTTTATTTCGATCCACTTTTAATACTTTACCTTGAACCGATTGTTTGGCTTTTGCGATCGCTTGTTGTTGATTGACTTTAGGCTCTGCGTTGGTGGTGGTAGATGTATTCGAATTAGCAGACTGAGCATAGGCTAGGGTGCTGCAGCCCAAGGAAAATGCAACAACAAGTAAACCGCCTTTTAGCGTTTTGGCTACTGACCAAGACAGCAATGCTGCATAGCACTGCGATGGAATGCTCAACCACTTAGGGTACATAGTATTTTTTCCTAATAAAAGGTGATTTGACCGATGCTTAATTATAATTTCTTTATCTGAATGCAGACTGAATTTTTTTAATATTCTATGCTACAGTGGATTAAAATTCATTAAAAGGATAGTAAATGAAATTCAACGTGATTGGCACTGTTTTTATTAGTGTTGCTGTACTTGCTGCGTGCGCGCAAACTCCATCTCCCTCTGTAGGGCTTTCCCCATTAGCTCAATGGCAAGCGGGTACGTTTACCCCACAAACAGCATTAACCACGTCGCCTCGGATCCAGGAAGGCGTCTTAGCCAATGGCTTACGCTATTTTATTATTCCTAATCAAACACCTAAAAATGAAGTCGTAGTGCGCATGCGTGTGGGCGTCGGTAGTATGTACGAAACACCTAATGACGCTGGGATTGCTCATTTTTTAGAGCACATGGCATTTAATGGTTCTACCAATGTGCCTGAAGGTGAAATGATTGCGATTTTAGAACGCTATGGGCTGAAGTTTGGCGCTGACACCAATGCGAGTACTGGATTTGAAGAAACCATTTACAAACTCGATTTACCCAATAATAATGTCGAAACCATTGATACGGCATTATTTTTAATGCGCGAAACAGCCAGTAATTTAACTATTACTGATGATGCAGTGATTGCTGAGATCCCTGTTGTGAAATCGGAATATGAGTCTCGCAACAACATCTATATGGATGCTTACAAAGCGTCGTTGCAAGAATGGACGGATGGTCTTGAATATATCAATCGTTTTCCGATTGGTTCATTAGAGACCATTGCCCAGTTTTCTGCACCCGCGGTTCGCAACTTTTATGCGACGCATTATTTTCCTGCTAATACGCAGTTAATTATTGCTGGTGATATTGATGCTGGTGACATACAAGCCAAAATTGAAAACGTATTTGCAGATTGGCAAAGCGCCCAAGTGCCGACTAAATTTGATGCAGGAATGCTCAATGTCAATGAGCGTCTTGAGGTGGCTAGTTTTAGTGGCCCTAATTTACCCACGCAAGTGAATCTTTTTTATGTCACACCTGAACAATTGGTCCCTGATACGATCCTCAATCGTCGAGCGGATTTTGTGGAGCAAATAGCTAATGGCATACTCAGTTATCGTTTAAACAGCTTAGTGCTCGCCGGAAATGCCCCGTTTGAAGGTGTCGGCAGTTCCCATAGTTTTACCTTTAATCAACTTGATCTAACCCAAGTCATTGCACAAACCCAACCGGAGAAATGGGCTGAATCGTTAACCACTTTGGTGGTTGAGATCCGCAAAATCATGGAGTTTGGGATTTCAGAACAAGAGTTGATTCGTGAAGTCAAAGCAACGCGCAATGCATTAGTGACCGCTGCGCAATCTGAAGCAACTATTCCTAGTGGCGCGCTGGCCAATGCGGTGTTGTCGAATATTCCACTTGATGGGGTGTTAAACGAGTCTTCACAATCCCTAGAGATTTTTCAAGAACTGATGGCAACGTTCAGTGCTGAGGAAATAAATACGGTGTTACGCAGACAATTTTTGCGTGTTGAACCGACCATTTTCATGCAATTTTCACAACAGGCTCAGGCGCTTCCTAGTGCTGAGCAGATCACAGCGGTCTATCAGCAAGCGATGACGTTACCCATTCAAGCCAATGTCGAAAAAGAAGTGACACAGTTTGCCTACACTGAATTTGGTCAGCCAGGGTCTGTCGAGGCGGAAAGCTATAATGAAGTATACGATTATTATTCTTACACCTTTACCAATGGCGTGCGCTTAAAGGTAAAAAGTACGGATCTAGCACAAGAAAAGGTCCTCATTGATGTGTCTTATGGTGAGGGCATTAAAACGCTGACTCCAGAGCAAGCGGGCATGCAGGATTTGTATAATTTTTATATTGTAGGCGGTTTGGGTAAACACTCAGTCAATGAACTGCGTGAATTACTCTCGGACAAAAATGTATCACTGAATTTCAACGCAGATTTTAACAGTTATGGCGGGACGTTTAGCACCTCAAATGACACACTCACGACACAGCTGCAATTGATTACCGCGTATATGACCGATCCGGGTTATAGTGAGTCCGTACTGCCATTATTTAGAAAAAATGTAGAGCAGGGAGCTAAGCAACGTAAAAACACCATCGGAGCGGTAAAAAGCTACGAAGTCGTCAACGCCATTTATGGCAATGATTATCGCATTGGTTCTGCACCGACTGAGGCGATTTTACAACGTGATTTTACCGAGCTAAAACCGATTTTAGACCAAGCGTTACAACAGGGACCGTTAATGGTAACCGTTGTTGGCGATGTGGATGTTGCTGAAATTGTGGCCGAGGTTGCCGCGACGCTAGGTAGTCTTCCCATTAAAGTGGTGGCGCCTCAACATCGTTGGTTAACCGATATTGCGTTACAAACTGGCTCTGAATTTACCCTATATCATGCTGGTAATCCTGAGAATGCTTCAGTGACACGATATTTTAAGACAACGGATAATCAAGATTTGACTGAAGCCTTACAATTGAAAATTTTAGGAGCCGTAGTGCAACTAAAAGTTCAAGATGTGATCCGCGAACAATTAGGGGCTGCTTATTCGCCGTCAGCACGGGCGTTTGGCTCTAATTCGATTAAAGGCGATGGGTTGTTGTTACTCGATACGTTAACAACACCAGACCAAATTACCCTTGTGCAATCCACTTATGATACATTAATTGCAGGGCTAAAAACGCCAGGTAATATTACTGATGATGAAGTGAAACGGGCCATTGAGCCGATGCTTGCCAATTGGAAAACAGCAAAAGAGCAAAATTCGTTTTGGTTATCTCGTCTTAAAGTCATGCATACTCGTTCGGATAGTTTTGCACGTTTTGAAGCTCAACCCAGTATTTATGCGCAGATCACGCCAGAAGTGTTGACCCGTTTAGCACGTGAGTATTTAACCGAGAAAAATAAAATTGAAGTGGTTGTGTTACCTGAAGTGGCGACTAAGCTCTAAGGTCGTAACATAGATATTCACGCTTATGCACCATCCCAGCAAGCAGTGGGCTAGGCAGCACGCCTAGTCCATATCAATTCTGCCACGTAATTGCTTTTGTAAGCCGTGCTTGGTTTTAGTATTTAGGCGTTTACGTACGGAAGAACGACTCGGTCGGGTCGCTTTACGTGGTAATTGCACGACACCAGCGTTGCGGATCAAGTGTACCAAGCGTTCAATCGCATCGCGTTTATTGGCTTCTTGGGTGCGATGATTCTGGGCTTTTAGTACCAGAATGCCTTCGTCGGTTATGCGCGAATCTTGTCTTTTTAATAATCCCTGCTTATACCTAAACGGCAAATTTGAAGCATGAATATTAAACTTTAAATGAATGGCAGAGGAAACTTTGTTCACATTTTGGCCGCCAGCACCTTGTGCACGCATGGCTTGCAATTCAATACTGCTATCACTCAAATACACGCCGTCTTCAATAAAAATGTCCATTAATACTCAGTTCCTGTGGTGCCATTCGTCAATAATAAGTCAATAATAAGTCAATAAAAAGTCAATAATAAGGAAAAAACGGTAAATAAGCATTTAGTAAATCGTTACTTTGACGATAAATATCATAGCAAGATTTTTTGTATACGAAAGGAAAAAGGGATTTATCTTTCATGATCACTTTTAGCTTAAAAATAACTAGGTATTTTTATGACCCCCTTTCTTATAGCACCATCGAAAAAGTCGCTATTGACTATTCATACGCTTTACTTGTCATTATGTTTAATGATGCTCGCTACTCAAGCCTCTGCAAAAACCGCTGAAGACTTCGCTAACATTCTCAATCAATCGGGTAAACAACGTATGTTAACCCAAAAAATGTCCAAAGAAATGCTGTTTATTGCCAAAGGCATTAACACCGAGCAAAATCAGACTGCCTTGGCCCAAACAGCCGCATTATTTGATAAAACGTTGAATGGTCTAGTCAATGGTGACACGAGCTTGAGACTACCCGCAGCAGAGAGTCAATCCATTATAAAAGTATTGGGGCGAGTGACGCAGTTATGGAGTGAATTTAAACCGCTCACGATTGCTGCAGCAGCTGGAGATGTAGATATTGCTGAAATAGCGACCTTGAATCTCCCGTTATTAAAAAACAGTAATACTGTCGTTAGATTGTACGAAAAAGAAGCTCACAAAGCGACAGGCAAAGCCAGTGGTATTGTTATTAACCTCGCGGGTAAGCAACGTATGTTGACTCAAAAGATGTCTAAAGAATCTTTATTGATTGCATTAGGGCATGAGTCTGCTGAAAACCAAGCCAAATTGCGTTCAACCATTAGTCTCTTTGACCGAACCTTAAAAGGATTAAAGTCAGGTAATGCTGATCTTGAGTTACCGGCTAATTCACAACCACAAATCTTAGCGCAACTGGCTGTGGTCGAACAGCTCTGGGCAAAACTGAAGCCTACTGTAGAAGCTATTTCTATCGGTACGGTCACGGATTCAGATCTACATATGTTATTCAAAGCGAATTTATCTCTGCTTAAAGAGATGAACAAAGCGGTATCGCTATTTGAAAAATCCAGCGTATAACCATCTAGTCAATTTTAAGAGGTATCAATATGCAAGGTATTCATTCTTCATTTATTAATCAGATCTTAAGTAATTACTCGATTAAATTTTTACTTAGACTATTGTTATTTATTACTTTTATAGCATTGAGCGGCATAAGCGTATTTTCAGTGTGGCAATTATCATTGTTAAGTGATGACATTACCGAAAGCGTTGAAAGTTCCGACCAGATAAATCAATCAATGTTAACAGTCACAGCAAGGACTTCTCAATCAGCTAAATTAGCAGAACATGTTTCAGAGGACATGCGTGACAAAGTCACGGATAATTTAACCATCAGTGCGGCTGATTTAAAACAAATCCAAAAGGGTTTATCTAACGCAGTGACCACATTTTCTGAAGTTATTGGTGATGGTGACGAGGAAATAGATGCCGAATTGTTACTAATCGATATTGAAGATGTTTACGAAGTACTGCGCCGTGAAATGTTACCTAGATTACGCACTTTGACGCAAGAGCTAGAACAAACAGCAACAGTAGGTAAAGATGTTCAAGCCTCCGTGACGCAAATATCAGAACGTTTGAGTGATACGTTATTGAGTGCACAGCAAGTAACTGATTTAGCCAGTCATAGTATTGATGTTGCCAAGACTAATGTTTCCGGTGTCGACCAAACGATTACCTTTGTCAGCATCGCTGCGGTGACTAGTATCGTCGCATTACTATTATTTATCATCGGGATGAGCAGTGCCATCTATGAGCCGATAGAACAGCTTAAAGAAATGCTCACAGATATTGCTAATGGTAATGGAGATTTAACCAAGCGCATGCGTTATGAAGCAAAAAATGAATTTGGGGAAATCTCAGGGTTATTTAATCAATTTGTTTCGAAACTCCAACGCACGGTGGCCGATGTTAAAACTAATGTTGCCGATATGGATCAGCAAATTGTCGCCATGACTGAAGAAGCAAATCGTGCTACCAACGATATTTCCACTCATAAAGAAGCAACAACCATGATTGCGACGTCGATGAATGAGATGGAAATGTCAGTACAAGAAGTGGCGAATAACTCCAAAGAAGCCGCCTCCGCAGCTAATGCGACTAGCCAGACAGCGAATGATGGGCAAGGTATTGTATTGGGTACGATTAAATCTATTGAGACGTTAGCGGGGGATGTAGAAAATGCCGCCGGAGTGATTACGCAATTAGAAGAAGACAGCACTGCGATGCGTAAGGTGACCGATACAATTGAAGGGATTGCAGAACAAACGAATTTGCTTGCACTGAATGCTGCAATTGAGGCGGCGAGAGCGGGTGAGCAAGGTCGAGGATTTGCTGTCGTAGCAGATGAAGTGCGTGCGCTAGCTGGGCGGACACAAGAGTCGACGGTAGAAATACAAACCATGATTAACCGATTGCAAGAATCCACCAAAAATGCGGTTGAGAAAATGGAAACGAGTAAAAATGAAGCATTAAAAGCGGTGAAATCGGCAGAAGAAGCAGGTAACTCATTATCTAATATTACCAGTAGTGTGTCGCAAATTGATAATATGTCGATTCAAATTGCAACAGCATCAAGTCAGCAAAGTACGGTTGCTTCTGAAATAAATCGTAAAGTGAATAATATACAAGAGCTATCGTTAAAAACGGCGCAATCATCACATGAAATTCTTGAGTCAGCACAGATGTTGACCGAGCGTTCAGCGCATTTGAAAACGTTGATGAACCAGTTCCAAGTGTAATAAAACACTGCATTTGCAGTGAACTCACGAAGAACTAACAGGAGGAACAAGCGCTATGCAGTAGTGAGCTAGCGCTTGATATGAGAGGCCAAAAGTGTTGTCTTAAGTAGTGTTAAGGCAGCACTTTTTTATAGGGTTTAACCGTTACTTGTGCATACACACCGGCTTCAATGTAAGGATCAACATCAGCCCAAGCTTGCGCAGCAACTAATGAATCAAATTCTGCAATCACTAATGAACCTGTAAAACCTGCAGGACCAGGATCTGCTGAATCAATCGCAGGGTTCGGACCCGCAGCAAACAATTTTCCGTCAGCTTTGAGGGCTTCTAAACGCGCTATATGTGCTGGACGAGCCGCTAAACGCGCGTCTAACGTTCCCGGTTTATCTTCTGCAACTATGCTATACCACATGGCATATTTTCCTTATTTGGGACATGCCGGTCACTATTATTTAGCAGTACCGGCTTTCATGTTATGGACGAATTCACCTAACGATTGCAACATTGTTGGCGTGTCATCTAGATATTTAGCGATGATATTCACTGTTGCTGAACCAGAAATAGCGCCAGCTGCTCCTGATGCAATCGCATGTGCAACTTGTTCAGGTGTGGAAATACCAAAACCCAATAATGGTGGCGCAACTTTATATTTAGCTAATTTTTCAATCAGTTCACTTGCTGGCGTTTCTGCCGCTGTTTCAGCCCCCGTTACACCTGCACGACCTAATAGATAGGTATAACCACTAGATAACTCACCTATCGCGGTTAGGGTTTCTTCAGTCGCATTAGGTGGCGCAATTAATATTTGGTCAATCTCGTAGGCCTTAGCCACATCAATAAAGCGCTGTGCTTCACGTAATGGTACGTCGGCAATTAAAATTGAATCTACACCACTGGCTTTTGCTTGGGCATAAAAATGTTCAATGCCACGCGCTAACACTAAGTTAGAGTATAGTAATAATCCAATTGGGATTTCTGGGTTATCATGACGAATTTGCGCAATAATTTCTAAACATTCACCCGGCGTATTGCCGTTGTCTAAAGCGCGTATGCTCGCAGCTTGAATAGTTGGACCATCAGCAATGGGGTCTGAATACGGAAAGCCGAGCTCTAATGCATCAGCACCATTATCTACTAACGTTTGCACGATTTTAATAGACGTGGCACGGTCGGGATCACCGAGCATTACAAACGGTACAAATGCCCCTTCGTTTTTCGCGTTTAGTTGACTAAACATAGTTTCATAACGAGCCATTAAATATCATCTCCTAAAATGCTAGTCACGTGCGCTAAATCTTTATCGCCACGACCTGATAAATTCACCACGATAATGGTTTCTTCAGTTGCTTCATCCGCCATATTCAATGCATGTGCAATCGCGTGAGATGATTCTAATGCTGGAATAATACCTTCTTTACGAGCAAGTAATTTAAATGCATTCAATGCTTCATCATCCGTGGCTGCAACGTATTCAGCACGACCAATATCGGATAGATAGGCATGTTGTGGTCCGACTGCTGGATAATCTAATCCAGCTGATACCGAATAAGACTCTTCGATCTGGCCATCTTTGTCTTGCATAATATAACTAAATGCACCGTGTAAAACACCTTTGCTGCCAGTACAAATAGTGGCTCCATGTTCATGAGTGTGCAGACCTTTCCCTGCGGGCTCTACGCCAATTAAGCGAACTGAAGGCTCATCAATGAAATCAGCAAACATGCCGATAGCATTTGAACCACCACCGACACATGCAACGAGTGCATCCGGTAGACGACCTTCTTTTTCTAGGATCTGCGCACGGGTTTCTTCACCAATCATACGGTGAAATTCACGTACGATGGTTGGGAACGGATGCGGCCCTGCTGCGGTGCCTAATAAATAGTGTGCTTTATCATAGTTAGCTGACCAATCACGCATCGCTTCATTGACGGCATCCTTTAACGTCCCAGAACCGGCATGAACTGGAATCACTTCGGCACCCATTAAACGCATACGAAATACATTGGGTGATTGACGTTCAACGTCTTTTGCACCCATGTAAATACGTGCCTTCAAGCCTAACAATGCACATGCTAGAGCAGTCGCAACACCATGTTGACCTGCGCCAGTTTCGGCAATGACTTCGGTTTTACCCATACGTTTAGTGAGTAACGCTTGTCCTAAAACCTGATTGGTTTTGTGTGCGCCACCGTGTAATAAATCTTCACGTTTTAAGTACAATTTAACTAACGGATTGGATACTAAATTACGCGATAGCGTCATCGCTGTAGGACGGCCCGCATAATCTTTGAGTAACCCCATGAATTCTTGTTGAAATTCAGGATCGGTTTGAGCATCGGTAAATGCTTGTTCTAGTTGGTCTAATGCTGGGATCAATAACTCTGG
>JAQXDG010000196.1 GCA_029251505.1 Glaciecola sp.
CCTGATTTGGATAGTTACCAAAAACAACTTAGCAGTGTCTAAGATATTAGTGGCAATTCATTCTTCTCCTTGAGAACTTTTCAATTTTAATCCCTTTAAATTTCATACAACTAACATAAACTTTTTAAATGTAATTATCAAGCACAAAAAAAGCGACCATAAGGTCGCCTTTAAATACTAATTAAAACAAAGAGTCATTCACTACTCTTCTAAGATCTCTCGATAACTATCCAAATCAGGACAGCTACATACCAAGTTACGATCCCCGTACACATCATCGATACGGTTCACTGATGGCCAGAACTTATTCCGTGCTACTGCTGCTACTGGATACGCTGCGAGTTCACGCGTATAGCTGCGCTCCCAGTTAGCATCACAGATATCAGCCAGCGTATGCGGCGCATTGTGTAATGGATTATCAATCGCATCCCACTCACCTGATTGCACTTTAGCAATCTCATGACGAATACAGATCATCGCTTCGATAAATCTATCTAGCTCGACTTTGGCTTCAGATTCAGTCGGCTCAATCATCAAGGTACCCGCGACTGGGAATGACATCGTTGGCGCATGGAAACCATAATCGTTCAGACGCTTAGCCACATCCATCTCAGTGACGCCTGAGGCTTCTTTGAGTGGACGTAAATCAATAATACATTCGTGAGCGACACGGCCATTCATCCCTTTGTACAAAATAGGATAATGCGCTTCAAGTTGCTGTGCGACATAGTTAGCATTTAATATTGCCACTTCTGTTGCACGCTTTAAGCCTTCGCTGCCCATCATTTTGATGTACATATAGCTAATCGGCAATATTGATGCACTGCCCCACGGCGCTGCGGATACGGCACCATTACGCGCATCAGATGCACCTAGCTGTTCGCCTGTACCACCGGCAACCACTTCCACTTGTGAGTGATTGGGTAAAAACGGCGCTAAATGCGCTTTAACACCAATGGGTCCCATACCAGGACCGCCACCACCATGTGGAATACAAAATGTTTTGTGTAAGTTTAAGTGTGATACATCTGATCCAATTAAGCCCGGAGAAGTGATCCCCACTTGCGCATTCATGTTCGCGCCATCCATGTATACCTGACCACCAAATTCGTGGACGATATCACAGATCTCTTTAACCGTTTCTTCATACACACCGTGCGTCGATGGGTACGTAATCATGGCACACGCTAGGTTATCAGCCACTTCTTCAGCCTTGCTGCGTAAATCCACTAAATCCACGTTACCCGCTTCATCACAGTTAACCACGACCACTTTATAACTCACCATTTGCGCTGACGCAGGGTTAGTCCCGTGCGCTGATTGTGGAATAAGTACCACATCACGATGATCATCACCACGGCTTGCATGGTAGCGTTTAATCGCTAACAAACCTGCGTATTCACCTTGTGCACCTGAGTTAGGCTGCATCGACATCGCATCATAACCGGTAATATCGATTAACCAATCTGATAACTCGTCGATCATGGTTTTGTAACCACCGGCTTGTTCAATTGGCGCAAACGGATGTAATTGACCAAACTCAGGCCAAGTCACTGGGATCATCTCCGCGACTGCATTGAGCTTCATCGTACATGAGCCTAATGAGATCATAGAATGGTTCAACGCTAAATCTTTATCTTCTAAAGATTTAATATAACGCAGCATTTCAGTTTCGGAGTGATATGAATTAAACACATCATGGGTCAAAAACTTACTTTCACGTACCAAGCTATCCGGAATACCATGCGTCCCCGTTTGCGTTAACTGCGCATCAATCTGCGCAATGGTCTCAGCATAAAAGTTGGCATCAGCTTGTGCGCCTAAGAATACCGATAACAAATCCGCTAAGTCTTCACGGGTTGATGTTTCATCAAACGCAACCGATACCGCCCCCTCTAAATCAGCGCGTAAGTTAATATTTAATGCTTGTGCGGCAGCAATAATGCCCGCTTTATCCGCGACATCGACTGTCACCGTATCAAAGAACGTATTGTGACGAACGTTCACGCCTTGAACAGCACCTTCCGCACAAGCCGTATTTAACGCCGTCACGAAGATATTCGCTAAACGATGAATCCGTGACGCAATTTGTGTTAAACCAATAGGTCCGTGATATACCGCATAAAATGACGCCATATTCGCTAATAAGACTTGAGCGGTACAGATGTTGGAGTTAGCTTTTTCACGACGGATATGTTGTTCACGAGTTTGCAATGCCATACGCAAAGCAGGACGACCACGTGTATCTTTAGACACACCAATGATACGACCCGGTAATGAACGCTTATAACTGTCACGAGTGGCAAAAAACGCCGCATGTGGCCCGCCGTAACCCATAGGGACACCAAAGCGCTGTGCAGAACCAAAGACCACATCCGCGCCTAGCTCACCTGGTGGCTTAATTAACGTTAAACCGAGTAGGTCAGTTGCAACGGATACAATCGCTTTATTGGCTTGCAAGGCGGCAATGATTTCAGAGATATCGTTAAGCTCACCTTCCGTACCAGGGTATTGTAACAATGCCCCAAATACATCGTGCTCAGCAGCATGAATCGCATCACCATAAATGACTTCAAAACCAAACATATCAGCGCGAGTTTGCACCACGTCTTTGGTTTGTGGGTGTACGTTGTTGGCAACAAAAAACGCATCGCATTTTTTATTTTTAGACACACGTTTGGCTAATGCCATTGCTTCAGCTGCCGCTGTCGCTTCATCTAGTAACGAAGCAGAGGCCAGCTCCATTCCCGTTAAATCTATCGTGGTTTGTTGGAAATTCAAAATCGCTTCTAAACGACCTTGTGCAATCTCTGGCTGATAAGGCGTATATGCCGTGTACCAACCCGGATTTTCTAATACGTTACGCAAAATCACGTTCGGTGTATGCGTATTGTAATAGCCCATACCGATGAAAGAGCGTTTGATTTGGTTTTGACTCGCTATTTCTTTTAACGCAGCAAGGGCTTGCACTTCGGTAAAGGCTTCACCGACATGCAATCCTTCCGAGCGGATGCTCGCAGGCACAGTTTGCGTCATAAGATCGTCTAAAGACTCCGCGCCCACCACATCAAGCATTGCTTGAATTTCAGGACGGCCAGGGCCAATATGGCGACGGATAAAATCGTTGTGTTGCTCAAGTTCATTGAGTGATACGTTACTAAATGGCATAAGTTAAGCGCTTCTTTGAATAAACAGTTTCTAGTCACAGTAGATATTTACTGTCACCAAATCTGATCGCATCTTGTCCACGGCAAACAGACAAGACGCCACCGTAATATGATCATCATTAGATGATTATCGAGACTTACTCGTCTTCGATGCTTTCTGCATATCCATCTGCATCTAACAAACTTTCAACTTCGCTGATATCGTCAGCTTTGACTTTAAATAACCAACCATCACCGTATGGGTCAGAGTTAACTAGCTCTGGTGAGTCTTCTAAATCTTCATTGACTTCGATAACTTCGCCAGAGATAGGCGCGTAAACGTCAGACGCCGCTTTAACCGACTCAGCAACGGCAACATCGTCACCCATTGCGATTTGATCACCTTCATCAGGCAGATCCAAAAAGACCATGTCGCCTAATAACTCTTGTGCATGTTCAGTAATGCCTACGGTGAAAATACCGTTACCTTCTGGACGAACCCACTCGTGGCTAGCTGCATATCGTAATTCTGCTGGAATGTTGCTCATAATCGTTCCTAAATGTTGGTTTGTTTGTTCTACCTGATTCAAGCTCTGTATGTTGTTCTTGAACTAGGCATTAATTAAATGTGTCTAAATCTGTACTGAATTTATACTAAAAAATGCTTATAAAACGCTTTTGCCGTTACGCACAAAACTGGGCTTAACTACATCTACTGTAACCCACTTTTTGCGCATTTCAACCTCGGCGTGATCTGTCACTGAACTGGCAACTCTTGCAAGTGCCACGGAATGCCCTAATGATGGCGAAAACGTCCCAGAAGTAATGATCCCTTCACCGCCTTCTACGGTTACTTTTTGGCCTGCACGTAATACGCCTTTTTCACGCATAACCAGACCGACTAGCTTGTCAGTACCCGCTGCTTTTTGTGCCGTTAATACGTCACGACCGACAAAATTGCGATCCTGTGGCTCCCATGTAATCGTCCAGCCCATATTGGCTTCAAGTGGCGAAATCGTCTCGTCCATATCTTGACCATACAAGTTCATGCCCGCTTCTAAGCGCAATGTATCACGTGCGCCTAATCCACAAGGAGCAACACCTAAATCTAATAATGCTTGCCAAAAGTCAGCCGCTTGATCATTCGGTACCATGATCTCATAACCCGCTTCACCCGTGTAACCGGTGGTCGCAATAAACAAATCTTCTGCTTGCACGCCATAAAACGGCTTCATACCAGCAACGGCTTCGTTTTGTGCAGCACTAAACAACTGCCCTGCTTTGGCTTTGGCATTCGGACCTTGCACCGCAATCATCGCAAACTCATCACGCTCAGTAATGGTCACCGTGAAGCCTTCGGCTTTCGCCGCTAGCCAATCTAAATCTTTTTGCTTAGTCGCAGAATTAACCACCAAACGGTAGTTAGTATCGTCGAAAAAATACACAATCAAGTCATCCACAACACCGCCAGCTTCATTCAGCATCCCTGAATATAGCGCCTTACCTTTGTCTTGTAACTTCGCCACATCGTTGGCTAATAAATAACGTAAATACGCTTGCGCTTGGGGGCCTTTGACATCGACAATTGTCATGTGCGATACGTCAAACATACCGGCATCACGGCGTACTGCATGGTGTTCCTCGATTTGTGAACCGTAGTTAATTGGCATATCCCAACCAAAAAAATCAACCATCTTAGCGCCCGCTTCAAGGTGTTTTGCGTGTAATACCGTCTTATTTGTCATGTCCAAGCCTATTGTTGAAGTTGAATACTCAATGCCATTTTATGTACTGATACTAGCGTTGAGATAAGGGTAAATCTAATTTGAAAGTTTAATTTATATA
>JAQXDG010000066.1 GCA_029251505.1 Glaciecola sp.
CAGCATAAAGATGTATTACTTGATGCGATGCATGCATACTCAGGCACTGATTTAGGGTTAACATTAGGCCTACAGCGTTCAATTGCGACTCATGACCAGCTTGCCTATTTAATGCTCAGTAGTGCCACTTTACGCGAGGCGAGTAATGCCGGATTAAAATATCAAAATTATTCAGGACGATTCTCTGGCAATCTGCTCGTGACAACGTTTAGCGAGATCCAAGCGCAAGGTTGCTATCAAATTAATGCTAAAGACGCACTTGGTGAACTACGTTTACTGGCAATTGAGGATATCTTAGCCAATATTGTCACGACTGCTCGCTGGGTGCTTGGTCAGGCTTTACCTATCACTAAGCTGAGATGCGATTACCCTGCACCTGCACATGCTGCACGCTATGAATCTATTTTCCAATGTCCAATTGAATTTGATGCACCCGCCACACAACTATTTTTTAATGCCGAGATCCTCGATAAGCCCTTGCCTCAAGCAAGCCCGCAAAGTGTCAAGCTATACAAGAGACTGTGTGAAGAAAAAAGTATCACCCATAGCCATGGCGATATTGCATGGCAGCTGTCGCAAATTATTGTTGAAAACCCGGCCTCACCGCCGTCTTTGCATGATGCTGCAATCAGGTTACATTGTAGCTCCCGCACGTTGAGTCGAAAATTATTGGCACAAGGATGGCGCTATCAGCAGTTAATTGATCAAGTCAAAGAAATCCATGCCAGACGGCATTTAAGCGATCCTACCTTATCGATTACGCGCATTGGTCAACAGCTTGGATATGCCGACAGTGCCGGTTTTCATCGAGCTTTCAAAAAATGGACTGGGTTTTCTCCACGCGCCTTTCGCCAAGCCTTATTTAATGGCCATATTAGATAATAATTTGGCTAAATAAGACAAGCTTAGTCAAGCCCTTTTGCGTAACATATTAACTAAATGTTAACACTTGGTTAATAATATCTATTTTTAGTATCTATATTCTGCGTTTATTCAATAAGGTGTCATTTATTATGAAAAAATACGACGGCGTTAACCAAGCGATGCTTGACCGTTTTGCAACTCGACCAGGGCGCAAACCACTCCTACCAGAGCTCAGTGATAAAGCCCAAGTCGCACTGATGTGCCGTATGCTTGTTCGTGAAGGCTGGGATGATCATATTGCCGGTCACATCACATACCGTTTAGCCAATGGTAATATTTTAACCAACCCTTGGGAACTGGCATGGAGTGAATTAACTGCCAGCGATATCGTTACTTTGGATCCATCAGGTAAAGTGATTGACGGCGAATGGAATGTCACCCCTGCAATTGGTTTGCATTTACAACTCCACGCTGCCCGACCTGATGCACATGTAGTTATTCATAACCACCCGCACTACAGTGGTATCTGGGCATGTATGCAAAAAGTCCCCCCAGTCTATGATCAAGCTAGCGCCTACTGCGGTGTAGACTTACCACTATATAACGAATACGACGGAACGTTTGAAGATAAAGCTGTCAGTATTTCAGCAGTTGAGGCGCTAGGCGATGCTAAATGGGCATTATTAGCCAATCATGGCTCATTAGTCGTGGGTAAAGATTTGCGCCAAGCACATCTTCGCGCCATTACCTTAGAGTGGCGTAGCAAACGTGCTTATCAAGTTGAGATAGGCGGAGGCGGCACCCCTTTAAGCACCGAAGAAGTAAATAAAGTGTCTATTGCAGATGACAATGGATTTCCGTTTATATGGGAAGCGATGGCCCGCAAAGAACTGCGTCTTGATCCTAGCCTAGTTGATTAATAGTTGATTAATAAGCGATTAAATTATTGTTATAAAAAGGAATACACTATGTCACTTACCGTTACCCCCCTTGATAATGTTGGTGTTGAAGTGTCAGGTTTTGACATTAATGCGCCTATGACTGACACAATGAAAGCTGAATTAAAAGCGTTGTGGTACGAGCATGCCATCTTGGTATTTCGTGATCAGGACGTGACCCCTGAAAAACAAATAGAATTTAGTCGGATCTTTGGTCCTTTGGAATTACATCCACTGAAGGTAACGCAAAACGACGCGCATCCAGAATTATTTGAGCTTAAAAATGGCGGCCCTATGGATAAATTCCAAACGGCATTTTATAACGGTAAAGAAATAGTCGGTCGTTTGGATTGGCATATGGATTTGCATTATACCGCTAGACCTAATCATGGTGCACTATTGCGGGCAGTCGTCGTGGCTGAAGAAGACGGTCTTACAGGGTTTGGTGACTTAGCCAAAGCCTACGATGCACTTGATGATGAGACTAAAGCAATACTTGAGAAGCTAGAAGTTGTATATAGTTTTAGTATGCAGCGTCGACACATGCGTTATGTTAATCTGGACGGCTATGAACCTGGCCCTAGTAGCCCAATGAAACCAACAGACATCGGTTTTCCAGATTTTCCTGATGCTGCTTATCCTGCGGTTGTCACACACCCTATCAGCGGACGAAAAGTCCTTGAAGTGGTTGAGCAATTTTTGGACCGAGTCGTTACACCACAGCAGTTTGGGTTATGCAACGATGAGTCCATTGAGCTGTTAGAGCGTTTGATCAAACACGCGACCAGTCCAGAATTCACTTACTTTCACCAATGGCGTGAAGGCGATATGGTGCTGTGGGATAATTGGCGTGCTATGCACTGTACAACCGGCACCAAAGTTGGCGTTAATCGAGTTATCAACCGGACCACGATCAAGGGTGATGTGACGCTTGGCCGAGTGTTAAAAACAGAATAATCAATCTATTCACTTATACCGATAATAGATAAAAAAACCGACGACATGGTGTTAATGACGTCGGTTCATTGAGTGCGATTAGCTGTCTTTTACGATTAATTGTTTCAGCTAGCCAGTTTACTGCTATCCTTTTAATGCCATATAACGCGCTTGATGAAAATCCGCATCACCTAACAGCATTTGCGCTACACGAATACGTTTGAGGTAAAGGCCAATATCCAGCTCATCGGTCACTGCAATACCGCCGTGCATTTGGATCGCTTCACTCGTAATCAAATCAGCCACTTTCGATAGTTTCCATTTTGCTAAACTAACACTTAACGCTAGATTCTCTGCATCCGTATCTGCTGTAGAGAGTGCCGACATGACACATGATTGTGCGAGTTCTAATTCAACAAAACAACGCGCTGCACGATGTTGTAAAGCTTGAAATGTGCCAATTTTCACACCAAATTGCTCACGAGTTTTTAGATACTCAATAGTCATCGCAAACAAAGCTTTGGCCGCGCCCAGTAATTCACAGCTTAGACATAATCGCCCCAAATCTAACGCGAAGTCGAGTGCTTTGGCGGATTCAGCAGAGTCCACTGATTGCCCTAAACGCGCATCAGCAGTTAACTGAAGGTTGTTAAACGACAAGGATGCATAGTTACGAGAGTCTATTAACGTTGTTGCTGTCACGCTCACATCAGCATTGGAAGGCACGATAAACAGATTAACTGCACCGTCGTATTGCGCTGCGACTAGCCAAGCATCCGGACTCACGCCATCGATTACAATGGCTTTTTCACCCGAGAGGGTATAACCGTTAGAATTAGCAACGGCTGTGCAATTGATCGCGCTAGGGTTATGCCTGGCTTGCTCATCAATGGCTAATGCTAAGCGTTGTTCACCGCTTATAACGCCATCGAGCCATGTTAATTGCTGCTGATTGGCTAAATGCTGCAAAACTGTACCACTGAGTACTACCGATGAGAGCATGGGTGATGCTGTGAGGTGTTTGCCCATGCTTTCAAATACAGCGCCTAACCCTTTATAACCAAATGCTAAGCCACCTAGTTCTTCAGGGAAGGTAATTGCAGTCCAACCCAACTCAGACATTTGCTGCCAAATCAGTGGATCGTAGCCGGTAACTGACTTGTTATCCCGCAGAGCGCGTTGCGCTGCAACCGGACTTTTCGATGACAAAAATTCTTCCGCCGTATCAGCTAACATTCTATCGTCTTCAGTGTAAACCATACTCATGTACTGACTCCTTTATTTTCTGGCAGTTGCAGAACACGTTTAGCTATTACGTTAAGTTGCACTTCAGATGAACCGCCCGCAATCGTTTGGGAAAAACTGTTAAGCCAAGCGCGGTTAATCGCCTGTTCTTGTGTTGTAAAGCTGTCATCTTCCCAACCTAAAGCACGATAGCCCATCGCATCAAGCAATATCTCGAATTTGACAATTTCTTGCTCAGTATGAACCAGCTTCATGATCGACATCAAGCCAAAGCAGTTTTGTCCAGCCTGCATTTCTTGGGTTAACCGCTGAACAGTTAAATGATAAGCATGCTCTTCCATATCAGCTTCATGCGCTTTATACAGTAGTGAAGTTTCACTAGCGCTGCGCGGCGTTGGGAGATAATCTTGCACCAAAGACATCAAATCAAAATGAGTAGGTAACTGAAATTCACCAAACTTTGACATGGCACTTCGTTCATGTTGCAGTAGCTCTTTGGCTAGTTTCCAACCGTCGTTAATATCACCAATCAGGTTTTCTTTAGGCACTCGCACATTATCAAAAAAGACTTCACAAAATGAAGACTTACCACTGATGAGATCAATTGGCGCAGTTTTTACGCCATCACTACGCATGTCCAGTAATATTAAGCTAATGCCTTGGTGTTTTGGCGCTTTTGGATCAGTACGAACTAGCGCATACATCCAGTCAGATTTGTCACCATAAGACGTCCAAATCTTACTGCCATTAACTAAATAATGATCTCCCATGTCCACAGCACTAGTACGTAAACTAGCTAAGTCTGAACCAGCATTTGGCTCACTAAATCCTTGACACCATCGTACTTCCCCACGAGCCATAGGCTTAAGGAATTGTTGTTTTTGTGCTTCACTACCGTGTTCTAGTAGCACCGGACCCAACATCCAAATACCTAGATTAATTTGCGGTGGACGACATTTAATCTTACGCATTTCTTTTTCGAGTATGCTGTTTTCTTTTGGGCTTAAACCTGCACCACCATATTCTGTTGACCAGGTTGGACAAAACCAGTTTTTGTCTCGCATGCGTTCAAACCACAGACGCTGGTCATCAAAAGTGAAATTTGGCTCACGCCCACCCCAAATTAGCTCACCATCAGGCGTAGGAGTGCGCAATGACATTGGGCAATTAGCCTCAAGCCACTGGCGGGTTTCTGTCTGAAATTGTTCCAAATCACTCATACATCACTCTCCTACTAGCGAACTGCTCTTGGCATATTAATACCAAATTGTGCAATCAACTCACGCTGTATTTCGTTAGTACCACCACCAAAGGTCAATGTAACTGATGCACGGACTTCGTACTCCAACTCACCTAACAAAAATGAGGCAGCAGAATCGCCTTTAACCATGCCGTTTAAGCCAACAATATCAATCAATTTACGTAATATATCAATTGCACACTCAGAGCCATACACTTTGGTAATTGACGCCAACGCAATATCCATATGACCCGCTTCTAAATCAGCCGCAATACGAAAGTTAATTAAACGCATTGCTTCAAGCTTGGCATAACACTCTGCTAACGCTGAACTGACCCATTGGCTATCACTGGCACGTTTGCCATGTTCATCTGGGGTATTAGCCCATAAATATACGCGAGTAAACAAGCTAACGACTTTGTCCGACCATGAGCCTAGACCTAAACGTTCATGGTTAAGCTGCGCTGTGATTAGGTTCCAGCCGCGGTTAAGCTCCCCTACTAACATGTTTTTGGGTACCTTTACGTTATCGTAATAAGTCGCCGCTGTTGGGTTAGAGCACGTAGGAATAACGGTACTGCTAAAACCTTCACTTTGCGTATCGAGGATCATAATTGATACCCCTTTATGACGCGGAAGATCTGGATCAGTGCGCGCCGCTAGCCAAATATAATCAGCTGAATCGGCACCTGAAGTCCATAATTTATTGCCGTTAACAATGAAATTATCGCCCTCTAGCGTTGCTTTAGTCTTGAGTGTCGCCAAATCAGAACCTGCATTGGGCTCTGAATAACCAATCGCAAAATGAATATCACCACTGGCAATACCGGGCAAAAACATGTCTTTTTGTAATTGCGTCCCTGACTCCATTAATGCAGGGCCGACTGTGCTGATAGTCACAAATGGTAACGGTGCGCCAGCAATATTGGCTTCTTCAAAAAAGATTAATTGCTCAGTCGCTTGGTAACCTTGGCCACCGTGCTCTTTCGGCCAACCAACCGCCAACCAGCCGTCTTTACCCATCTGCTTGACAACTTGACGAAATGTATCGCCGCCCTCTTCGCCTCTTAATGCTAATCGCAGTTCAGGCGTCATTAATTGTGTAAAATAATCGCGAATCTCTAGGCGCAAGGCCCTTTGTTCTGGTGTTAAATCAATGAACATAGTGTACTCCTTAATCGCTACCTAAAATTAAACCGCTAGTGGGGACGCCTGTTCCAGCTGTGACCAATACGTTTTCAACATTATCAACTTGGTTAACGGCGGTGCCACGTACTTGACGAACCGCTTCAGCCACGCCATTCATTCCATGGATATAGGCTTCGCCTAATTGTCCACCGTGCGTGTTGATCGGTAATTTACCACCACGTGCATGATGACCAGCACGAATAAATTCTTTGGCTTGTCCTCGTTCCACAAAACCAAATTCCTCAAGTTGTGGTAAGACAAACGGCGTAAAATGATCATAAATAATCGCAGTTTGAAAATCGTCAGGACCCAGTCCAGATTGTGCATATAGCTCTTTAGCAACAACCCCCATTTCAGGTAAACCGGTTATGTCATCTCTGTAATACGAGGTCATGATCTGTTGACCTTCGGCTATACCTTGAGAACCTGCTTTTATTACAACTGGTTTTTGTTTGAAATCTTTGGCTCGATCAACACTTGTAATGACCATTGCCACCGCACCATCTGACTCTTGACAACAATCCAGCAAATGTAATGGCTCACAAATCCACTTGGATGCTTGATGATCCGCTAAAGTAATGGGTTTTTCATAGAAAAATGCAGCAGGATTGGTCGCTGCAAAATCACGAGCCGCAACGGCTATCTTGCCAAAATCTTCTGAAGTCGCACCGTACTCATGCATATAACGCTGAGCAAACATACCCACCCAACTCGCAGGGGTATGGAAACCGTGTGGCATATACCAACCGTAATTGGTATTTTCAAAAATAGGCGTTGATCCAAAGCCATATGTGCCTGTGCCAAAACGATACCAAGAACGTTCATTCATCGCGCGGTAAACCACGACGGTTTTGGCGACACCACTAGCAACAGCCATCGCAGCATGCATGATCGGAGCACAAGCCGCACCGCCTCCATGAGGAACTTGCGAGAAGAATTTAACTTCTTTACAGCCTAACAAACGGGCAATTTCATACTCAGGAACTTTATCAACAGAGTAGCTACTAAAGCCGTCAACGTCACTTGGATCGATGCCGGCATCTTTTAATGCCTCTAACGTCGCTTCCATCGCAAGGCGTAATTCAGTGCGTCCCGAGTTTTTTGAAAATTCTGTGGCACCTAGGCCAACAATGGCAGCTTTGCCACTGATTGATTCATTCATCTTGTCTCTCCTAGGTTATGGTAATGCTAGACGCACAGTACCGTTAACGTGCATGCCATACTGATTTTGTCCCGCTAAATCCACTTCTATCGTGTTGGTTTGAGCGTCAACAGCAGTCACAGCGCCTTTAAGGGTCATCGTATCGCCTGGATAATTTGGCATACCAAGCTTAATATCAATATCCTTAAATATACTATCTGGACCGCTCCATTGCTCAACAAAACGTTGTACCAAACCATTGGTAGTCAGGATATTCATAAAGATATGTGGCGAACCCAACTCGATCGCAGCATCTTTATCATGATGCCCCGGAAAAAAATCACGCGTTGCTATCGCACCGCTGGTAATTAAAGCAACCGTAATAGGAATTGCTAACTCAGGTAATTTATCGCCCACTTTAACCTGGTCAAATTGTATTGTTTTATTTTGCATTAGATTCATCCAAATTATATTTCCAACCAATGTTATTGTTTGCACTTAGCACATCGCCAAGCTTAGCTAACAGTGCAGGACTGCCGCCTAAGTTCAGGCTGATTGCTCGGCTCCAATATAAATATCTGAAAATAATATAGCTCACATCGACCCCAAAACCGCCATGAACATGTTGAGCTGCATGGCCTATCTGATGACCAGCCTCACACGCATGCCATGCGGTAGCATAGGCTTCATGCTCACAGGACAAACCGTTATCTAGACGGTAACAAAGTTGCCATAAATTACTACGCAACGCTTCTAATGCAATTTTGGTATCGGCCATGGTCATTTGTACTGCTTGAAAGGTACCTATCGCGCGCCCAAATTGTTGACGTTCGCTAATATACTCAACCGTCTTGGCTATTTGCACTTCACTAACACCTAACTGGAGAGAAGCCAAACAAGCAAATATTCTAGGGATGAGCCAGCTGTTAACATCACCGTTAAGTGTGAATGTGTCTGCAATGACAACATCATTTAGATGTACATCTGCGACTTCTTCACCATGTGTCATTTGCCCGGTAACTAGCGACACACCATTGGCTTTGCTATCGACGACAACCCATAGAGTTGTATCGTTTATAGAGCAAGGCAATAAAATAAAGTCAGCTATGCTTGCCACTGCAACAGCTTGAACCACACCATTTAATCTAAGACCGCTAGCATCTTTTTCTGCACGTACCCCTGTTCCGCTCGTAGTGTCAACCAAATTGAACGCTAGCGTTAATAAGTTATTGCCTTCAGCGGCTGTTTCTATGATCGTTGTAAGTTCATTACCGCCAAATTTTGCCGCGACACTAGCGGCTAATTGATGACGCCATAAAGGTACTTGTGCCAGTGCTCCGCCTTGCGCTTGCAATACCAAGCTTAGTTCAGCCATTCCCAGAGCTATACCACCATTTTCTTCAGGAATAATCACGCCATGCAATCCAGTCTCAACCGACTTGTTCCACAAATCAGACATGGTGCCTTGACCTGCTTCATCATAATCTCGCAAATATTGATCAGTGCAGGTATCACTAAATAAGCTGTTTGCCATCTCAGCAATCGCTAACTGTTCTTCACTAAAGGTAAAATTCATGATGACTCCTTCATTGGCATAAGTCTAAATTGCGGCAACGTTAAATCACCTTCAAACGTATTAAATTCAACTTGCACTGCTTGACCAATCTGAGGTGCTATACCATCGGTTACACCGACTAAGCCAGCGGCAATTCGAACCCCTTCTTCAAGTTCAACCAGACCAATTGGATTAGGATTGTCAAATGGTGGCACATGCGGATGATGCATGACGACAAAAGAATATACTTCTCCCTTACCACTGGCGAGTTTATAACCCAAATCAAATGAATGACAATGCATACATACGGGCGCAGGTGGATGCTGTAATTTTTTACAACTATTACACTCTTGTATTCTCAGCTCATTTTCATCACAGCCTTCCCAGAAGAAACGGTTGTCGTCACTAATACCTGGCTTTGGACGCAGCATTTTAGGCATCGCTGTTTCAGCCCCTTTACTTTCAGGTTTCTTAGCCGGTTTAAACTTGATGACTCTGAAGAGTAATTCACCCACTTTTTCATCAGCCTCATCACCAGCATGTTCTGAAAAGAACACCATTTTTAACGTGACAAAAAAGCCCGTGCCCAATGCGGTTGTTTTTTCTTCACTGATACTATCAAACGTAGTGGTGTAATAAAGCGTTTCGCCAATGCCGATATATCGGTCAAAGTGCAGGTTTGAGTTTACGGCGACCACAGCTGGATAGCCTTGTGCCTCTAGTAATTTAAGCACGCCATACGGATTCTCAGTCGTTGAACCAGGCGCCAAAATATCGTTAAAACCGGCTAAACACCATGCTTGCAACATCGCCGGCGGAGCAACGAGCTGTTTATGCAGACTCTTAGCTGCATATTCTGCGTCGGTATAAATAGGATTATCAACACCCATTACTTCACACCACTGTCGAACCATTGCTTCGTTTACTTTATCCCATGCGTAGATGCGACCATATTGCTTGCCTACCATCGCTTCAATCTGAGCTAACCATTCATATTTAGCCAACGTTCGTCTCCTACATTTATTAAGATGTATGCTTATTATTGAAAATTAATCGTTACTTGCTTTCGCTAGCATTTAAAAAGGCAGGCATTTCACCACCGCCATTAAGTAGTAAATTACAACCACTGGAATAACTAGCTTGAGGGGATGCCAAAAATAAACACGCATTCGCCACGTCTTCAGGTTCCGCCATCCTTCCTGCAGGAATAGTTTTACACACCTCTGCAATACCTGCTTCGTCGCCATAATGTAAATGCGAATTTTCGGTTTTCACTAAACCAGGGCTTAGCGCGGTGACTCGCACTTTAGGTGCCCACTCTACCGCTAAGGTTTGTACCAACGACAATATTCCTGCCTTGGCAGCACCATAAGCTGCCGTGCCTGGTGATGCACGCATTGCACTTATACTGCCTATGAAAATAATACTACCGCCGTCTGCTGCTTGCATCAGCTGGTTTGCATGTTGAGCAACAGTCAATGGTGCGATTAAATTTAGCTTTATAATCGACTCATGAAAACGCGGTGATGCTTTATCAGCCAGTGCAAATGGACTGCCGCCGGCGTTATTGACTAACACATCAAGTTTGCCATATTGCTCTTTGATCGCTAAAAATAAAGTATTAATACTATCATTATCTTTTACGTCAGCTTGGATAAAGTGTGCTTGGTTTACCTCATCATTCACTGCAACTTGCGGAAGTGCCTCAGGTTCTTTTCTACCACAGACTACAACCTTCGCACCCGCAGCGAGAAAACCAGTAGCAATCGCAAATCCGATCCCTTTGGTACCGCCAGTTACTAGAACAACTTGATCATGGTAACTTTGTGGTGGGTGAACATTATTTGTCGACATAAACACAGTACATCCTTATATTAATAACATACAAAACAGTTTACATTGCACAATACAAACGTAACTTCGTCTATATGGACGATGCTGCCATTAATGCCTAAACGTCACAATAGCAATGTGTACACAATCCTTGCCTACTGCTGGTCAAACCCATTTTGGAGATACTAATGCCCGATTCACAAGTGCCTGTTGTTATATTGAGTTTTCCTGAGGAAGGCGTAGCTGAGTTAAGGCTAAACCGCCCGCATGCTACCAATGCACTAAGTTTAGAGCTGCAGACACTTCTATCTCAGCATTTTTTAGCGCTCGCTGATAACCCATCAGTACGCTGTATTTTGTTAACCGGTGGTGACAAAGTATTTGCCGCTGGCGGTGATATTACCGGCTTGATTGATGCTGATCCTATCGAAATATACCAACGCCACACTGAGCGTTTGTGGGCGCCTATCGAACAATGTCCCAAACCCGTGGTTGCTGCAGTAAACGGCTATGCGTACGGTGGAGGCTGCGAACTAGCTATGTTAGCTGATATTATTATTGCTGGAAAAAGCGCCAGTTTTTGCCAACCGGAAATTTCAATTGGTATCATGCCAGGCATTGGTGGAACGCAACGTTTAGTCAGAGCGGTCGGCAAAGCTAAAGCGATGCAAATGGCTCTAACCGGAAAACCTATTAGCGCGCATGATGCATGGCAAGCGGGTTTAGTTAGTGAATTGTGCGAAGACGAAGACGTGCATGCACAAGCATTAGCGAACTGCCGACGTATTGCTCGTATGCCACCTCTTGCTGCCGAACAAATTAAAGAAGTGATATTAGCTGGAATGGATGCGCCACTAGCCAGTGCAATGGCACTGGAACGAAAAGCAAATGCGATTTTATTTGCATCACAAGATCAACGTGAAGGCATGCAAGCATTTTTAGAAAAACGCCATCCAAAATTTGAAGGTAAATAATGGCTAGTTTATTCTGTTGCACATTCGTCAATAGAATAAAATGATAGCCAGCTTGAGCTGGCTCATTTATTTAAGCTCAATCACAACGCTATAGATTTAGGGCTAATCGGGTCTGTTCCCGTATTCTGTTGCAAGCGAGCCAATGGTCCAATAAAACATCCAACCGCAACCACACTAGCAACAAATGCCAACACCAATATTTGTTGATACCCTAATACCGCTAACCAACCACCCAATGCAGGGCCTATCATAGCACTTAAACCAAATGCCGCAGGAATTAACATTATAGCCCGACCTTTAACGTCCAGTCGCGCCACTGCTGCTGTCTGAAACACGCATCCCCATGTGAATGCGACTTCCCAAATCCATGCTCCTGTAGCAAATAACATGAACTGATTGGTTGAACTGTTAAAAGAAAGCCAGATCAAATATAAACCTATAGCTAGCACCACTAAAACAAGGATATAGGGGAAACGCAAGCCTAAACGAGCACCTATTAACGCAACTGAAAACGCCGCAGCACCGCCTAATAGTTTGAGTACTGCAAACACTGTTCCCATTTCAGAGGGACTTAACGCTATTGCATTACCCATACGTTCCAAGAATGCCCATAACGCAATGTTACCTGTCGCAAACACTAAAAAAACTAACAAGGCTAACCACGCACCAGTAGGAATATTTAATTGTGCTTTTATGCTGTTATCTGTTGATTCTAAATGGGTATCTTTAGGAAGCCAAAACACGCTTAGGCTCAGGAGTGCAATAATTAAAGATAGACTGACGGCTGCACCGGCATACGCATACTGACTGATCACATAAGCAGGAAGAACAAATAAAACTAACGCTGTCACCCCTAATTCAATCCCTTGCCTGACGCCTAATGCACGCTCTTTATTGGCCATTTGTCCAATAATTCGTAAACCAAGACAAGTCATTAAGGCAGCAAAAAATCCAATCCCTCCCCATAAAGGCATTTGTAATATCGCATCAGATAATGATGAAGCGATGAGTAAAATGATTGAACTCACTGCGCAGACTATGGTTAGCTTTCGTAAGCAGAACCGGCTAATAATCATTACTGATGATAACGTCCCTATCAAATAGCCAGCAAAACATATTGACCCTAATAGACCCACTGTTTGTAACTCAAATCCAAACGTATCTGCTAACGAACCAAGCAAAATAGGTAATGAATTAAACGGAAGCCCGCCAATAGTTGAAGCAAAACTGGCTGCAAGTATTAAAGCCGCGGTTTGTTTAGTAGCTGTTTGCATAATGACCCTAGTAAAGATAGATATCAGCTTGCTATGAAATACAGCCTACTGATTTGAATTTCGACTAGAATCAATTAATATTTAACAAGATACATGGTGCAGACGGACTATTCGGTGTCCGGAGATTCATCATAGCCAAGGGCTGCAACACTATTTAAAAATAAACGAACTAATTCAGTTTGACGACGAACACCGGTCTTTGAAAAAATAGAGCGTAAATGAGCTCTAGCAGTATTACGGCGAATGTTTAACACTTCTGCAGCTTCTTCTAAGGATAAACCATTGGTGAGTTGCAATGTTAAGCCTGTTTCAGCAGGAGTTAGACCAAACAATTTTTTAGAAATATCGATGCTCGTCATTGATTTACCGACCGCATCACGAATATAAACCACCGCCCGCTTTTGTCCTTTACCTTCACCCCACTCCAAACCAGGTATGACTTCAATGACTACGCCTAAAGCAATCTCACCCGATGGCCTTGATATAGACATTGCTTCTGGCATCGCATTAACATCATTATTATGTTCAAAAGCAGTTTTAATGAGTCGCTTTAGTTCGCTATTATCACTGTGATGTTGAGCTGTCAATTTACCTGCGGTAATTTTAAGACCATCCGGCGCGGCTAGAAGATGGCTAGCAAAGACGTTTTTGTCGAGTACTTTACCGGTTTCATCAATCGTCACAGTCGCAATAGAAAGTCGACCAATAGCTCTGGAGTACAAGGAACCTAACGAAGCACTGCTGTGTAATTGCAAAAACGTCGATAATGAACGGCGTAAATGTGGAATAAGGAACTTACATAGAGTTTTATCTGAGTCAGAGAAATTCCCTTGTGCTTCTTCACGTGTTACCCGAAAACGAAAATTGCCGAGATCAGGAGTACTAATATCAACGCTCATCACATGGTAAACATCATTCACTGCGCACCAATGTTGACGATACGAGCTGGCTTTCCATTCTTCTTCGTTCATGAAATCACTTACCGTAAAAACCGTATCGAGGGGTTGGTCAGTAAATGGGGTGAGTTTGTATTGATAAGGTAGATTCTGAACACTATGACCGCCTTCAATATTCTTACCTACGGCTACCATCAAGCCTAAATCATTTTCTTCTGGAACTTTCAGAATAAGGGTAACGTAGTTTGCGTGAAAAATATCTTGTAATATTGTAAGCGGTTTACTCCAGCTTTCTGACGTCGCATCTCCTGCCGCGTCATACAATAAATTAATGAATTCGTTATACTGCTCAAGCTCTATATTTATATCTATTAGTGCCATAATCTGCTCAGCCCGCCGTGATTTGTTATAATAACGTAAACGCAAAATTTGTTTGTAAACAATATCATAACTTTATTACTAAATTTACCATTCTTTCATCAATCTATGACATATGGTGAATTTCTAAGCATTAGGGTAATCAGAATATCCTGATGCACCTGGCGTATAAAGTGTTTTTCGATCAAATTTAGTGAGTGGTAAGTCTGCTGCAATTCGTTTTACAAAATCAGGATTACTTACATAATGTCTTGCAAATGAAACTGCATCGGCTTGTTTATTACTAATGGCTTGCGCGGCTAAATTTGCATCAAAACCATCATTAATGATTAATGAGCCGATAAACCTTTCCCTGCCAATCTTAAAGGCATCGATTGATTCAATTGGCGCACGCATCATATGTAAATAACCGAGGTTAAGATCTGCCACTTCATCGAGCAAAGCAATGTGACTTTGTTCCGGATCTGCGTCTTTTGTATCATTAAAACGATTACCAGGGTTCATGCGAAGACCTACACAACCAGCACCAAACACAGTGGCCATAGCGCGTAAGCACTCAACCGCAAACTTAACTCGCCCCTGAACACTTCCGCCAAACTCATCGGTGCGTTGATTAGAATCTGAGCATAAAAACTGCATCGGTAGATAACCACTAGTACAGTGTAACTCAACACCATCAAATCCTGCTTTTAATGCATTTTCAGCAGCTTGTCGATGCTCTTCAATTACTTGCCAAACTTCCTGTGTACTTAATTCTACAGGCATATCAAAGGCCTGCATACCTGCACTATCTGTATGAACCTCACCTCTTGCTTGTATTGCTGAAGGTGCAACCGTCGCTACATTCTCACCTTTGATGTGATGCGAACCAATCCGGCCTGCATGCATTATTTGCAATACAATTTTACCGCCAGCTTGATGCACTGCATCGGTAACAGCACGCCAGCCAGCAATGTGTTGTTCAGTTTCTATACCTGGTTGACGGTTATATGCTTGTCCTGCTGCTACTGGCCAAGTACCTTCTGCTACAATTAACCCTGCACTTGCACGCTGTGCGTAGTAATCGCGCATAATGTCATTTGGCGTTCCATCGGGATCAGCACGATTTCGGGTCATCGGTGCCATAACCACTCTGTTTGCAATGTCTATATCACCAAGCTTTGCGGTGCTTAACAATGAATTTGTCTGTGTCATACTCATTCCTTAATTTTTAATCTAGCGCAGTTACTAGCACACATCCCCGTCCACCATCAACGGGCAAACTGGCACCAGTAATATAAGACGCATCATCACTAGCTAAAAAGGCAATCGCACTAGCAAGCTCATCACTGCGCCCGACTCGGCCCATTGGTATAAGTCTATTAGTGTTATTCAACATCGCTTCATCACTTAGCATACCGGCAGTAGCAGGTGTTTCAACTACCGCAGGGACAACAACATTAACACGGATATTTTTGCTCGCCCCCTCTACTGCGGCTGCACGAGAAAAATTAACTACCGCCGCTTTTGAAGCGCTATAACCTGCCATCATTGGTGTACCTAACTCTCCACAAATAGACGATACATTAATAATCGCACCACCTGTTTCCTGCATTATTCGCATCGCTGTGCGGGTGCCCCAAAACGTACCGTCTACCGAAGTGGTAAAGTTACTATGCCAGTCCTCGGTACTTGTATCGATAATACTACCGTAGGAGTAAGCCATCGCATTATTGACCATAATATCTAACCCACCATGCTCTTTTGCTGTGTTTTCTATTGCTTCGACGAATGCTTGCTCATTACTAACATCAGCTTGCACAGCATAGGCTTGACCGCCATCGTTGTGGATTGCAGCAACAATCTCATCAAGTGGTGCTTTACGACGACCACAGATGATCACGGTTGCACCTTCTTTCGCTAAGCGTTGTGCCGTTGCCGCGCCGATCCCACTTCCACCACCCGTGACAAAAGCGACTTTATTTGTAAAACGTGATTGCATAGATAACTCCTATTATTTTTGTAGGTAAGATGTATGAACATGTAACAATTTTAATCATTGAAATCGGACTCAATCACATTCTATGTATATTTGAGACTCAGCTCACTAGTAAGGGGCACAGCCTGACAACTTAAGGTTAAATTGTTGTTTAAATCTTTTTCATCAAGCACATCGTTATTCTTAAGCTCCACTTTTCCATCAAGGATTTCGCACATACAAGATGCGCACATCCCTTCACGGCATGAGTAAGGCAGTTCAATACCTATTTTTTCAGCAGCATCAAGTATTGTTTCGCCGGGCTCACAAGGAATGACATAATGTTCACCGTCTAACTCTAATTTTACCGTAGACGAAGGGAAATCCTGAGTGTCAGTTTCAGCTTTAGCATTGATATTATGTAATGGCGAATCATTTGCCTTAGAGGAAGGGTTAGCAATAACAAAACGTTCAATATGAATCCGTTCTTTTGGCATATCCGCAAGATGTAAAGCCATCTCCATGGTATCCATAAACGGACCTGGACCACAAATAAAAGCGCTTCCGTTTTGCATGCCGTTAGCTAACGATGAAAGTAGTTTTTGCGACGGTATGCCTTGCAATGAATCGAGTAAATGGACGACTTGCAAGCGTTCTGGATATTCAGCTGCAAGTGCTTTGATTGTCTTCTTAAAAATGACAGACGATTCATCTCGGTTTGCATAAATCATACGTACATTGCCGGTACCATTGACCAATACATTACGTAAAATTGATAGGACCGGTGTAATACCACTGCCACCAGCGCACAATAGGTGATCTTCAGATAAGTCTTTACTGATGAATAAACCCGCTGGCTGCATCACTTCAATCTGGCTGCCGGCTTGCAGGTTATCACAAAGCCAGTTTGATCCTCTGCCATTTACTACGCGTTTCACTGTGACGCGCAAATGTTTATCAAGATGCGGCGTACTCGACATTGAATAACAGCGTTGAAATGTCTCTTCGTTAATCTTAAATTTAAGCGTAACAAATTGCCCCGATTGATAAGTGAACTTTTCGCATACGCCTTCTGGAATGTCAAATAAAATGGAATGTGCATCGGCGGTTTCTTGCACCACTTGGGCGACTTTAAGCATGTGATAACGCGCCATGTTTACTCCTATAAGTACTATCCTATTAACTGCCTTAATATTTCCATAAAAACCACTACAACCTCATCGTCAATATGGACTAAGTAATTTCAGCCCGAATAATGAATAGTGAGTATTAATCATTAAAAATTGTGTTTTAAGGAATTATGTATGCAAAGATTTAGCAATAAAGTTGTGTTTATCACTGGTGCAGCGTCGGGGATTGGACGTGCGACAGCAATTAGATTAGCGTCAGAAGGGGCTAGTCTATCGTTGTGTGATATTGATGACAAAGGTTTAGCCACAACACAAAAAGCATGCGAAGAACAGGGCGCGAAAACCACAATTTATCAATGTGATATTTCCAACTATGATGAATGTGCAAAGGCAATAGAGGCATGTGTTACACAGTATGGTCAGCTAGACGTGTTATGTAACATTGCTGGTATTGCACAACTGCAACATTTTACCGATATTACCCTCGCAGAATGGAATAAAATGCTAGGTGTGAATTTATCGAGCGTATTTTATTTGTGTCAATTAGCGATGCCACATTTAATCAAAACGAAAGGAAACATTCTCAATATGGCATCTTCAGCAGGGTTAGTCGGCCAGGCTTATATGTCATCATATTGCGCAACTAAGGCTGCCGTTGTGAACTTATCTAAATCCTTGGCTATTGAATATTCCCGCCACTCGGTAAGAGTCAATGCGCTATGTCCGGGTAATGTTAAAACCCCATTGGCTTCGAAACTGAACATTCCTGCAGATGTTGATAAGCATTTAATGCGACTCATGTTTCCATTACTTGAAGGAGCCCAAGCTTCTGAAATTGCAGCTGCAGTGGCGTATTTAGGTTCTGATGAAGCACGCTTTATCACTGGTGCAGCTTTACCCATTGACGGTGCACAAACGGCAGGATAAAAGATTTAACTCGCATTGATAAGCTAGCGACGTGCATCTATGTCACTGGCTAGTTGTTGTGCATCTATAGTGCGACATTGAAATTTATCAGCCTCATTATGGGTGGCAATCCATAGTAATACTTCAGCAATTATCTCAGGCTCGACGACAGCTTGACCCAGTGCTTTAACCCCCCTATCACCCAGTGTCGCACGAAGGGTTTCGGTATTAACCACTCCAGGATTAACAGTAAACGCGCGTATACCTTGCTTACCATGCTCGGCACTTATAATTCCTGATAAACGTGAGATGGCAGCTTTGCCAGCACCATAAGCATACCCCCACCCACCATCAATCGCGGCAATGGGCGGATCTTTTTCTCCAGCACCAGAGGTAATATTAATGATACAGCCCGCATTACGTTTTAACATATTGGGGATGAGTATTTGTACGATTTGTACTGGTGCATATAGGTAAGCTTTTGCTACTTTTTCAAGTGTTTGCGGTGTAATCTCCATTAACGGAATATTGAGATCAGGACCTTGATATATGGCATTATTGATTAACACATC
>JAQXDG010000004.1 GCA_029251505.1 Glaciecola sp.
GGTTGCTATTGATTTTTAAAGAGTAAAATACAGTATGCGGATTTTTGTAATTATGAGTGTCATGTTACTTGGGTATGGCTTAACAACGAATTTATATGCTCAGGAACAGTCAGGTTTAACCTTTACTCAAGCGTTAAATATTGATGTATTGACTCCATTATCCCGCAGCGAAATATTACCAATGAAAGCCCGCGCTAAAAAGATCAACGAGATGCTTGAAGATAAATTGATCAATACGTTGCCTCAACTGATGTCGCGTGAAGGGATCGATATGTGGATATTGATTTCACGCGAGTATAATGAAGATCCAATTCTAAAAACGATGCTGCCTTCAACCTGGTTATCAGCTCGTCGCCGAACAATCTTAGTATTATTTAATCCTGGTGAAGGCAAACCGATTGAACGCTATGCTGTAGCTCGCTATCAAGTTGATACGCTATTTCAAAAAACGTGGGATAAAGAAGTCCAGCCGTCTCAATGGCAGCGCTTGGTCGAGCTGATTGAGGCGAAGCAACCCAAAGTGATTGCGGTCAATAAATCAGCGCATTTTGCCCTTGCTGATGGATTAACCGCGACTGAGTTTGAGGATTTGATAGGTGTGTTACCATTACGCTTACAAAGTCATGTCATGTCTAGTGAGCCATTAGCGTTGGCATGGTTGGAAACACGAACCAAGATGGAGTTAGCGATATACCCTGAGATTGTCGCGATGGGGCATCGGATTATTAAGGAAGTTTACAGTCAAAAAGTCATTACCCCAGGTACGACAACAACCGATGATGTCGTCTGGTGGTTACGTGATAAGTCCACAGGATTGGGGTTACAAAATTGGTTTCATCCGAGTGTGTCAATTCAGCGTGCTTCAACGGATGCATTTAATCATATTGATGCGTTTACAAATGTGAAACCTGATAACACCATATTACCGGGTGATTTAGTCCATCTGGATTTTGGCATTACTTATTTACGCCTCAACACTGATCAGCAACAACATGCCTATGTCCTTAAAGAGAATGAAACTGATGCGCCTGATTACTTGCAAGGGGCACTTGCTGATGCTAATCGCTTACAAGATATTTTCACGTCGTTGTTCGCGGTAGGCAAAACGGGTAATGCTATTTTGCGTGAAGCCCGTGCGCAAGCTATTAAAGAAGGTATCAAACCATCAATTTACACCCATCCTCTGGGCTATCATGGGCATGCGGCAGGGACGACCTTAGGGATGTGGGATTCTCAAGGTGGAGTGCCGATCCAAGGGGATTACCCATTACATGCTCAAACGGCATATTCGATTGAATTAAATGCCGCAAAGTTTATTGAAGCTTGGGGCAAAGAAGTGCGGATCATGCTTGAAGAGAATGCTGTTTTTGATGGGCAGACCGTTTCATACTTAAATGGCAGACAAACCAAGTTTCATTTGATTACATCAAAATAAGGAATAACACAAGGCATAAAAGGGGTATGTCCTGAGCATGATGTTTTCATTTTTTTTCTTCAATTATCTTCTAATACTCAATAAATTTTAATATTTACCGATAAATGGTAAATTGAAGCAATGCGCAGAGCTGCTTCGTCTCACTGGAACTGTTAGCGTATTACAAGGATTGAATATGGGCTTTAACACAAAGATTAAGCGTGCTGCAGCACTTATTCTTACACTAGTGGTTGCAGCTTGCGGGGGGGCAACGAGTCAAACACCTTCTCCCGCAGCGGTCACAGCAACCGAACTTAATTTAGCTCCTATTGCTAATGCTGGTGCTGATCAAAGCAGTATTGAAGGACTGTTGATCACATTAAATGGATCATTAAGTACTGACCCTAATGGTGATTTAATTACTTTTACATGGATATTGGTGTCAGCTCCATCGGGCAGTAGCGCAATATTAAGTGATACGTCCAGCGCCACACCAACCTTTACTGCGGATAGGGTCGGCAATTTTATATTTGAATTAACAGTGACTGATAATAATTCATTGGCAAGTATTGCGGACTCTGTCACCGTTATTGTTAGTAGCAATAACGCGATCCCTATTGCTAATGCTGGCGCTGACCAAAATGTAGTATCAGGGACGTTTGTCACTCTTAGTGGTGCTGGGAGTAGCGATGCGAATGGCGATGTATTGAGCTATCGGTGGAGTATTTTGAGCCAGCCTGAGACGAGTACAATAGCGTTAGCCAATGCCAATACTATTACGCCGTCAATGACACCAATAGAAGATGGCCGCTATGTAGTACAATTGATTGTTAATGATGGTAGCGCTGATAGTGCACCGATTTCGATGAGTATTACGGCACAAACTGCAAATTCAATTCCAATCGCTAATGCAGGAATAGATCAATCTTTGTTAGTAGGCCAACTCGTGTCTTTGTCGGGTGAAAATAGTACGGATGCTGATAACGATCCTATTTCTTATCGTTGGGCATTCGTCAGCAAACCGATTAATAGTGCGGTAACGTTAGACAATACAGACATTGTCAATCCGCAATTTACACCTGACTTGCCTGGAAGTTATGTCCTGAATTTAACGGTAAATGATGGAAATGAGGTTAGTAGCGCTGATCCAGTTGTGATCAACGTTATTCTCCCACAAGTTAGGTTACAGCGTTTAAGTCGTGGTGTGAATGTTGTGTATGAGGATGTACCGTTTCCTTTTGACAATCAACTTGCCGTCATAACGGCTAGCATCAATTCGGCCAATCCACCTAACTTTTATGCTCTTAACCAATTTAAATTCACTAGCATTGGTCAATCTTACACGATTACAGGCATAAGCGTAGGAGCATCGGTAGAAGGGTTTACTGCATTTATTCAAGATGTACAAACGGGGGTAATATTGACGGAAGGAACGAATATCCCAGCAGATAGCGAATTTGAGTTTGTGCTTGGTGCATTATTTACTGATGGTGTGCAAATCAGGCTGCGGTTTACGTTTGAAATTAGTGAAACCAATGAGAAATTTAATATTACCTATACCTACATGACAGTATTTATTTAATTTAGATTCATAAAAAAAATCCCTAACGATTTATATCATTAGGGATTTCATTTTATCTAAACACGTCAATAAGTGCAGTAGGGTATCGAGTCGCTTTATTTTTTGCTTGGCTGGAATTGACCTACGACATCTTCTCCAGCGGCTTGTTTATCTGCATGGTAACTTGAACGAACCATAGGTCCACAAGCGGCATGAGTGAAACCAATCTCATTAGCATAATCACCCAGTTGAGTGAACTCATCAGGAGTGACATAACGTTTCACCGGGTAGTGATGGCGTGATGGTTGCAGATATTGACCTAACGTTAGCATATCGACGTTGTGGGCGCGTAAATCGTCAAGAACAACCTGTATCTCAGCAACTTCTTCCCCCATTCCCATCATTAAACCTGATTTAGTCGGGATATGCGGATGCGCGGCTTTGAATTTTTTCAATAAATCTAAAGACCACTGATAATTCGCACCCGGACGACATTCACGATACAAACGTGGAATGGTTTCTAGATTATGATTAAAGACGTCAGGTAAGCCGGTGCTTAAAATTTCTAACGCACGATCCATACGACCACGGAAATCGGGTACTAAGACTTCGATTTTGGTGTTAGGGCTATGCTCACGAATGGCATTGATACAATCAACAAAGTGCTGTGCGCCACCGTCACGTAAATCATCACGATCTACTGAAGTGATCACCACATATTTAAGCTCCATTTTAGCGATAGTCGTCGCTAATTTGATCGGCTCTTCGGCACTCGGAGGTAACGGTTTACCATGCGCGACATCACAAAAAGGACAACGACGAGTACAAATATCACCGAGGATCATAAACGTTGCAGTACCATGATTGAAACATTCTGCTAAATTAGGGCAGCTGGCTTCTTCACATACTGAATGCAAATTATTTTCACGCAGTGTTTGTTTGATTTTTTCAACTTTCTCAGTGGTACGCGGTAATTTGATTTTAATCCATTCAGGCTTACGCAACATTTCTTCTTTTTCAGAAGGAATAATGGTGATAGGGATATGTTTTACTTTTTCATCATCGCGGAGTTTAACTCCTGCTTCTGGACGTGAATTACTCATCAAAACCTTCTCTAAACTGTACTTGTTGAACACCTATTAAGGTGCAAAAATGTGCAACGATATCTTGGCCTACACGAGCTAAATCAGCTGCGCCGCCTAATCGAGCACTATCCGTCATTTCTAATCCTGCATAACCACAAGGGTTAATATGATTAAATGGGGTCAGATCCATATTAACATTTAATGCCAGTCCATGGAACGAACATCCTTTTCGGATCCGTAAACCAATAGAGCAAATTTTCTGTTCATTAACATATACGCCTGGTGCATCCTTTTTGGGATATGCCTTGATATTAAACTGTGCTAAATGGGCAACAATACACTCTTCAAGGGCAGTAACCAATTGGCGTACACCGACTTTTAAGCGTTTAATGTTGAGTAATACATACATCATCTGTTGTCCGGGGCCATGGTAGGTAATTTGTCCACCACGATCGACTTGAACGACAGGAATTGCATTAGGATTTAATAAATGCTCAGGTTTACCTGCCTGACCTTGGGTATAGACTGGTTGGTGTTCAACAAGCCATATTTCATCCATGGTGTCAGCTGTGCGTGCATCCGTAAAGGCATGCATTGCCTGCCAAATGGGTTCATAAGGTTGGAGTTGTAAATCTCTAACAATCAGCGTCATTAAAGTACAACACGCACCAGCTCTAATGCTGAAATTTCGGTATAGATAGTTTCCATGTGCTCTTTAGAGGTGACTTTGACACTAATCGAAAGAGAATGATAATTACCTTTGGTACTCGGTTTAACCGTTGGTGCATAGTCACCAGGGGCTAATGCTTGCAAGCTATTGATTACAGTATCAGGTAATTCAGGATGCGCTACGCCTAACACTTTGAATGTTTGAAAACAAGGGAACTCTAACAACTCGTCAAAATGTGTATCCATGATTTGGACCTCAGTTAAAAATGATGCGATTGTATTATGCTATTTAAATTATATTATAACACAAACAAAAACGGCCGGATTATACACCCAGACCGTAATTTTTTTCTAGCTTTAGCGGGGATTAATTTGTAGTGTCATCGCTAAATTGTAAACGAAAATAATCTAGGGCTTTATCAAACATGCTACCCTCGTTGACATCTTGTAAGGCAACAAGTGGGTAGTCAGCAATGGTTTCATTTTCAATTTGCAGACTCAAAACACCGACAACTTCACCTTTTTTCAACGGCGCTTGTAATTGGCGGTCAATAATAAAATTGGCTTTGAGGTTTTTGGATTGACCGCGCGGAATGGTTAATGATACATCTTGCGTAATCCCCAAATCAACAGTCTTGCGATCACCCATATAAATGCGATGCGCGACGAAACTGTGACCCGCGCTATATGGCGCAACTGATTCAAAGAAACGGAAGCCATAACGGAGTAATTTTTTGTTTTCAACTTTACGTGCACGCTCAGAATCCGTACCCATTACAACCGATACCAACCGCATATCGCCCTGGGTTGCTGAAGTAATCAAGCTATAGCCTGCATCGGAAGTATGTCCGGTTTTGATACCATCCACACTAAGAGCTTTATCCCATAATAGGCTGTTACGGTTATATTGACGGATGCCGTTGTAAGTAAATTCTTTTTGGCTATAAAGTCTGTATTCTTCAGGGTTATCACGAATTAATGCACGTGACAGTAATGCCATATCACGAGGCGATGTAAAATGTTCACTATCATGCAAACCATGTGAATTGACAAAATGACTTGAATTCATATTTAGTTTCGCAGCATGAGCGTTCATCATTGAAGCAAATGCTTCTTCTGAGCCGGCAATATGTTCTGCCATCGCGACACACGCATCGTTACCAGACTGGATGACGATACCATGGATCAAATCAGACACACTGACTTGAGTGCCCACCTCAATAAACATCTTTGATGAATCAGGGAAGTTTTTAGCCCAAGCTTTTTCTGAAATAGTAACTGGGTCGTTGAGCGCAATATTACCTGCTTGTAATTCTTGACCGATTACATACATCGTCATAATTTTGGTCAATGACGCAGGGGCAAGTTGCATATCTGCGTTTTGTTCTGCAATCACATCGCCGGTATTGGCATCAAGTAAAATATAACCTGATGCAGCCACGCTCGGTGCGGGAGGAATGATCACCACCGCATGGGAGAAAAAAGAACAACACAGAAAACAAAACAAGATAATAATTTTTTGCATACAACACCTAGGGACAAACAAAATGGATGATTTACATGATAACATTTCCATGCGGACATTTGACTATATCAGGGTAAAAAAGTTTCAATTAAACGAAGACTTATTCACTGATATAGATGAAAGCTTGGTCATACCCTGTACCGCGAACATCGAGCAATAACGCATCTGCAAGCACACGGTTATCAATCGGGCCAATTAGTGTGCGATAAATTTTATTATTAGCGCTAATTGTTGCAGGGTGTTGGTAAATGACATTTGCAGCTAGGGCTAATGATTCCGCTTTTGCTTTATCATTAAACGCTGCAATTTGAATAAAGAGCTGATTAGCGTTAGATTCAATTGGACTAGGGTCAAGGTATTGATTCAGTGAAATGCTCGGATTATTAGCTACTGTTACCATGTTATTTTCATCGACATGTATTACTTCTAATTTGATAGAAGCGGTTCCGGTGGATAAGTAATCCAGTTCTTTAGCTGCGGCAAACGATAAATCAAGTATCCGGTTATGGTGAAATGGACCACGGTCATTAATACGCACAATGATACTTTTGTTGTTTTTGGTGTTCGTTACACGTGCATAAGACGGCAGCGGCAGCGTTTTATGGGCTGCAGTAAATTCGTACATATCAAAAACCTCACCATTTGACGTTAGATGGCCATGAAATTTTTGTCCATACCAGGATGCGTATCCATGTTCGACGACGCCTTTACCAGAGAGTATTGGTTGGTAATTAATCCCGCGGATAGTATAAGGGCGCATGTTGGCTAAACGGTAAGGTTCAAATTGAGGAATGATAATACTCGGCTCATGATCCGGTATTAATGTAATTGGTGCTGAATCTACTCGCATAGAATAGCGACTTTTAGGCGCTGATGAACATGCTGCAAGTGCAAAAATACAAAGTGATATGCAGATAATTCGGGGTAATCTAATCATCGTGACATGACTCTTTTTTGGGTTGAAATCGCCATTAGTAAACCAAATCCAGACATCAAAGTCACCATCGAAGTACCGCCATAACTGACTAGTGGTAAAGGCACACCAACAACCGGTAATAGACCCGACACCATGCCCATATTGACAAAAACATAGACAAAAAAAGTGAGAGTGATACTACCCGCTAATAATTTACTGAATAAAAACTGACATCTAGAAGCGATAATCAAACCACGTCCGACAATAAAACCATAGACTAATAACAGACCGATGACGCCTAAAAAGCCAAACTCTTCGCTAAAAACGGCAAAAATGAAGTCTGTATGGCGTTCAGGTAAAAATTCAAGTTGTGATTGAGAGCCCTGTAACCAGCCTTTACCTGTCATGCCACCAGATCCGATCGCTATTTTCGATTGGATAATGTGATAGCCAGCGCCGAGTGGATCGCTTTCTGGATTTAAAAAGGTCGTGACCCGTTGTTTTTGATAGGCTTTCATCAAAAACAACCACATAATTGGGGCGAAGCTACCAATTAGTAAGGCGAAAAGAGCGATGATCCGCCAACTCATTCCGGCTAAAAACAAGGCAAATATACCTGAGCTAGCAATTAACAAAGCTGTACCTAAGTCGGGTTGACGCGCAATGAGAAGGGTGGGAATACACACAATTAAAAAGGCAACCATTAAGTGTTTGAAACTTGGTGGCATCCCATCTTTGCTTATGTACCAAGCTACGGTCATCGGAACAAATAATTTTAATATTTCTGAAGGCTGAAAGCGAAACACACCTAAATCTAACCACCGTTGCGCACCCTTACCAGTTACGCCAATGATTAAGACTGAAAGAAGTAGGACAATCCCAATCCCATAGACGAAAGGAGAGATATTACGATAAAAGGATACTGGCACTTGAGCTAAGACAAACATGGCCACTAACCCTATCGCTAAGCGGATAACTTGACGTTGAATTAATGCCATATCTTGCCCGCTAGCAGAATAAATGGTAAACAAACCAATGGTCATTAACACGAACAAACCCGCAAGTAACCAGCCATCAATATGAAGTCGCGCTAAAAAATTGTCGGATTGTTGCATTGCTGTTTTTGATACCGGCATTAGCGCGTTTCTCCTAACCAATAATCCATGACACTGCGAGAAATAGGAGCTGCATTCGAGCCACCACCGCCGGCATTTTCTAATGCTACGATGACACTCAATTTAGGATCTTTTGCCGGTGCATAGCCTAAATACATCGCATTATCTTTTAAATAGTCGGCAATGATCAAATCATCCACATCTTCATCTTGGCCAACTGAAAATAACTGCGCAGTCCCTGTTTTACCCGCTGATGCGTATGAACTGTTACGAAACGCTTTAAACGCAGTGCCATGTGGTGTATTGACCGTATCAAACATCGCTTGTTGCACTATATCCCAATTTTTCTTTTGCAGTACTCTAATAGGTTCAGCGGTGTTTAACGGTTCTGCAATGACTAGGTCATCTAGCATGCTTGCTTTAAGTAGCTTAGGACGATTTTTAACGCCATAATTAATAATCGTATTGATTGAATCAATTAATTGTACGGGTGTTGCGGTCCAGTATCCTTGTCCAATACCAACAGAAATCGTATCGCCAATATACCAAGGTTGATTAAACTTCGCACGCTTCCAACCTCGGCTCGGTAAATTGCCATCAGACTCTTCTAACAGATCAATGTTGGTGTGTTCGCCAAAGCCAAATTGCGCCATGTATTCATGGATTGTATCAATGCCTAATTTATAAGCTAATTCATAAAAAAACGTATCACACGACACCACAATTGATCGTTGGACATCCACTTTTCCGTGCCCACGCTTCAACCAATCACGCCAAACATGTTCAACATCTTCTAACTGGTAATAGCCTTTATCTTGAATTTTAGTATTGTTAGTGATTTTTTGCGATTCTAAGCCTAACAATGCTAAATGAGGCTTGATTAATGATGCAGGCGGGTATTGTCCTTGTACCGCTCGATTGAGAAGGGGTCTGTCATTATTTTCAATTAATTTAGAATAATCTTTTTGCGAGATGCCATTTACAAATAAATTTGGGTCGTAGGACGGACTTGAATACATCGCTAAAATCCCACCATCACTTGGATCTGAAACCACCACGGAGCCTTTTTTATCGGCCAACAGAGATTGTACATAAAGTTGTAATTCAATATCAATGTTGAGAATCAAGTCTTCACCAGGTTGCGGTGGGGTTTGTTCTAATATCCGTAATGTGCGTCCTTTACTATCTACTTCTAGGTGCGCATAGCCGACTTTGCCATGCAGACGTTCTTCGTAATACCGTTCGACGCCTTGTTTACCGATATTTTTACTTGCAGCATAATTGGATTGTGTTCCCCAACTAGCAATCAAATTTAGATCCCGTGCGTTGATTTTAGAGACATATCCCAATACGTGCGTTAAGGCACTGCCGTAGGGATAGTAACGCGCAAGACTGGCTTCAACGGCAACGCCATCAAAACGATGTTGTTGTGCAGAAAATAACGCCATCATATCTTCATCCATATTCGCAATCAGAGTCACAGGATGAAACCTGCGTTGGCGTTTTCGGTTACGTTCGAACCGAGCAATATCGGCGGGGGTAAGCTCAAGTAGTTGTTGTAATTCGTCTAATAGTGTATCGAGATCTTCGACTTGTTCCAGCGACACTTCGAGGTTAAATACCGGTCGATTTTCAGCAATGATCGTGCCGTTGCGATCATAAATAATACCCCGATTAGGCGCGACAGGGATCACCTTAATGCGATTGCCATCGGCACGTATTTGATAATCTTCAAACTGCTCTACTTGCAGTGAATAGAGGTTATGTAAAATAACTAAAATCAGGGTGAGACACAAGAGCACAGCAAAGAGACAACGACGGAGAAATAAGTTGGATTCCGCAGTAAAATCTCGAATAGTCTGGCGTCGGTTATTCATTTTGGAAAGTGCGCCTATTCTCGGTGATAAGGATGGTTTTGGGTTATCGACCACGCACGGTAAAGGCTTTCAACGACAATGACGCGCACCAAGGGGTGAGGGAGTGTTAATGGGGATAATGACCAGCGTTGCTCAGCGAGCGCAATGCATGCTGGGGCTAGACCTTCGGGGCCGCCAATTAATAAACTGACGTCGCGTCCATCCATTTTCCAAACATCGATTTGTTTGGCTAAGGTGGGGGAATCCCACGGTTTACCCAATACTTCGAGCGTGACTACTCGGTCATGTTTACCGATGGCTTGGCAAGTAAGTTCCCCTTCTTTTTCTAAAATTCTAGCAACGTCGGCGTTTTTACCTCTTTTTCCAGCAGGGATTTGAGTAAATTTGACAGGCATGTCTGAAGGGAATCGTTTGAGAAAATGAGCGCATCCGGTTTCAACCCAGTCAGGCATTTTAGTTCCAACTGCAATAATTTGGATGCGCATCGTTATGCTAACCTAAGGTTATAAAGACCAGAGTTTTTCTAGTTGATAAAAATCGCGGGTTTCGTCTTGCATAACATGCAGAACAACGTCACCTAAATCGACTAATACCCATTCACCTGTATCTTGTCCTTCAATACTTAAGGGAGGCGAACCTGCGCGTTTCATCTCGATTACAACATTTTCCGCAATAGAGCGAACATGTCGTTTTGAGTTACCTGAACACACTAACATCGTGTCGGTAACAGTTGATCTACCAGTGACATCAATATCTATGATGTCTCTACCTTTCATGTCTTCAATTTTATCAATGACGAATTTTTTTAAGCTATCGTGGTCCAAAGTTGCCTCAGTTTGCAAATAAATGATTTCTACGTATATAGTTTAACACGCTTGGCGTAATAAATTGACTTTCTATATCGCGGTTTGGTAATTCTAACCTGCATTGGGTGGATGAAATATTCACTCTAGGCAAGATAACTCGGGTGATACAACCTATTTTATAGTGTATCGGACCCGGG
>JAQXDG010000017.1 GCA_029251505.1 Glaciecola sp.
TGACGACACCACGTTGTTTATCAAGATGCATGACTGGGGGACGGGTAAATGGTTGAGCGCTATAGATATACTTCATACTCGACTCCGTATAATCATATTTTGAATATTGCGGAGCATAATCGTCGCTTCAAACTGACGATATAAATGCGACGTAGTCGGTAAAACAGCGGTTTCATTGAGTAACGCAAACCCTCGAGTATTATTAATATTGATAGCATCATCACTGCGGATCAATAGTGCTATGCGAATAGCGACCACTCGCTCAGGCTGGGTAATATTGTCAGCCGTCACATATTGATTCGGGGTAGCAAGTGCAGAGCCATTAGCATGATTAGCCAACCCATAAAGCACCTGGAAGCCTTCAACATTATCAAGCAGCGTGAACGCATTATGATTATTATGACCAGTGGCAACCTGCTGTCCACGTAATACACGCAAGTCAAAACCACGACATTTTAGCTTACGGTCTTCGATGAAATATTCATTTACCACTGGAAACTCAGCACCCGCAGCGTAACCCAATGTATAGCCTCGGCAGTCGCGACTATCGACCTTGCTGATCACTAAACTATCATTGCTACCGCTACTGCCTTGTGTCACACCTAATGTTGCTCTGCTAGCAAACGTATTGGGTAATACCAATGCATTGTTTTGTAAGAACACGGCTTCTTCGGTCACATCTTGACTACGATCAAGTTGCACTGAAAGCATGTCGTAGCGCCCGGTTAGCATAATATCTTGTTGTAACTTAACTACCGCATAACGACCATTCTCTTGGACACTCGCCAAGGCTCTATTTAATTTATCGGTGACGGATTGACTGACCATAACCTGGATCACCGTCACACTCAAAATCGCCCCCAAGGCAAGACTGATCATTATTTCAACTAAACTAAACCCTGCTTGCTTCATAAAAATACCTCAACAATGATGCAATCATTATCATCACTTGTTGTCGGATTACAGGCTGCATTATTGATTGTCGTGCTACTTGTATTAACACCCCAGTGCGACGCTGGCCAACTCAGCATTATTGTATGTCTAGAGCCAGCACTGCATGCAGTCGAATCAGTCGTATTAGAATCAGCACAGGTGACCGACACGCGCATATTAGGATTATGCTGGATACTTGCACAAGACAGTTGATAAGCATCAAACGCTGCGAACTGCGCACTATCACACACAGTGGTCTGACAGTTGGCTAATGTGGCTGGAAACTGTTGGCAAAAGCAGACATGCTCACTCGCTGTGCTGTTACAACTAAGATTAGCAAAATTATATAAATTACTATTTACATAATCATCATCAATAATTTTGCCATCGGCATCTGGTGCATTAAACGCTGATACCCGCAGACGCTCAGAGACTTGCTCAGCAACAAGCACCGCCTGTGAACGAGATAGCGCATCAGCATGATTAAATGAAGCGACCAATTGCAAAGAGGCAACGCCCAGTAGACCAATGGCTAAGATGACTAATGTGACCAATATTTCAATCATGCCTAACCCTCGCTGACTAGAGCAGAGATTCATGGACATGCTTGATGTTGAAAGTAAATTCAAAATATGGCTCAACAATATTAATAGATGCTTAATATGTATAACCATATGCGAAGAAGATCCAGTTAAGCGTATGCAGAACCGATCTTAGGTATAGGATTTAAGTGCAAAACTGTTCTGATGGACAGGAGTGTAAAACCGTTTTTTTAGTTGCAGGAATAAGCTAAGATTGGCACCCAGAAAAATGATGGAACAGAGAGTTAAAGCTGTTTAAGTTGCAGTTCTTTAGGTACTGCAAATTCAATGTTTTCTTCACGGCCAGTGATCTCAGTGACTGATTGCGCACCATGTGCTTGTAACGCATCAATCACACCTTGGACTAAGACTTCAGGCGCTGATGCTCCGGCCGTGACACCTACTGCCTGCTTGCCAACGAGCCATTGCGGATCAATCATAGTAGCATCATCAATCAAATACGATGGCGTACCCAGTTTTACAGCCAACTCACTTAAACGATTGGAGTTAGAGCTGTTGGTCGCACCCACCACTAATAATAAATCACAACTTACCGCCAATTCACGCACCGCATCTTGACGATTTTGGGTGGCGTAGCAGATATCATCTTTTCGCGGCCCATCGATGTTGGGGAAGGTTTCACGCAATGCATCAATGACATCCGCAGTATCATCTACCGATAAGGTGGTTTGTGAACAATAATATAATGCATCTGGATTTTTTACTGTTAATTGGCGAGCATCTTCAGCTGTTTCAACTAAGTAAATGCCACCCTGAAGATTATCATATTGTCCCATCGTCCCTTCGACTTCGGGGTGTCCCTTGTGTCCTATTAATATACATTCGATGCCTTTTTTGCTGGCACGCATCACTTCCAAATGCACTTTTGTTACCAAAGGACACGTCGCATCAAATACTTTAAGACCACGTTGTTCTGCCTCATTGCGCACCGCTTGAGACACACCGTGAGCAGAAAAGATAACAATGCTATCATCCGGAACTTGATGTAACTCTTCTACAAATACCGCGCCACGAGCTTTTAGCCCATCAACCACAAATTTATTATGAACCACTTCATGACGAACATAGATCGGATGTTCAAACAATTCCAATGCACGTTCAACAATAGTGATCGCTCGGTCAACACCGGCACAAAAACCACGAGGATTGGCTAATTGAATTTGCATGTGATGAATATCCTTAATAATGTATGCGTTAGCGATCTACGCGTCAGTCGTCTGAGCGTTAATCACATCAATAATTTCTACGTCAAAAATGACGGTTTGGCCGGCCAAGGGATGATTAAAATCCACCGTCACTGAATGCCCTGCAATACTTCTAATCACGCCAGGTAACTCACTGCCATCTGGTTGCGTAAAAGCGATAATCATACCTTCGACAATCTCTAATTCTGCAGCAAACTTAGTGCGCTCAACATGATAAATATTATCCGGATTAGGCTGACCAAAAGCATCATCTGCATTCAACGTAAACGAGTCTTTATCACCTTGTTTTAGTCCACGTAAACAGGCTTCAAAATTAGGCGTTAAACTGCCATCGCCCATGACCATTTTGGCGGGCTTGTTATTAACTCGCGTACTGTCTGCAGCAGAACCATCTTCGAGTTTCAAATCAAAATGTAAGATAACTTCTGAGTTATCGGTAATCACAGCGGTATTATCAGTCATTTTTTGTCTCTTTTGTTTCTTTTGTTGCTTTTGATTCTGTGGGATCCGCATCGTTGTTGATAAACATATCGAGGATCAATAACGCCGCACCAATAAAAATAACACTATCTGCTATATTAAAAGCAGGCCAATCATATGTTTCATAATATAAATGTAAAAAATCAATAACATAACCATGCACTAATCGGTCATACAGGTTACCCACTGCACCGCCTAAAATGAACGCAAACGCGACAGGTAACAAGCGTTGTGAACGGGGGGAATGATATAACCACCAGACGATCACACAACTGACAACCGCTGCAATGGCGGTAAAGAAATAGCGCTGCCAACCACCTGCATCACTTAAAAAGCTGAACGCTGCGCCATAATTATGCACGTAGGTAAAGTTGAAAAACGGCAACACCTGAACCGATTCATATAACGTAAAACTGTCCATAACAGCGTATTTTGTATATTGATCAAGGATAAATCCAATAATCGCAATCCAAATAAAACGCAAACCGGTTTGGCTAACATGCCCCCAGCCAGTGAGTGGCTGCGAGTCTTGTACTTCTTGCTTTTCCATGACGCTATACACCTATGTTATGCAAATGCGCGGACTTCGCCTGCACCGTCGATATTGTCAACACAACGACCACATAGCTCTGGATGCGCGGTGATCGTGCCAACATCTTCACGGTGATGCCAGCAACGAACACATTTTTCGCCACTCGACTTACTGACTTTGACAAAGACACTATCTATAGTTGTTGCGCTGGCATCTGCTGGTTTATCTGCTAAATCAGACACGGTCGCGGTAGAGGTAATCAATACAAAACGTAACTCGTCGCTTAATTTTGCCAACTGTGATTGCATCGCCGCATCGGTGTAAATCACCACGTCAGCTTCTAATGAACCACCTAACACGTCGTCTTTACGTGCTTGCTCTAATGCGCCATTAACTACGTCTTTCACTTGTAGTACATCAGTCCAAAACGCATCGTCATAACCATCTTTAGCACTGACTGCTGGCCATGCATCATACCAAGTACCAGTAAATACGAATTCATCTGGATTTTGATCAGCTTGTGGTAATACTTCCCAAATTTCTTGAGCGGTAAAACTCGTTACCGGTGCCATCCAACGCACCATCGCTTGTACAATATGATACAAAGCTGTTTGGCATGAACGACGCGCAAGACCATCTGCTTTTGCGGTATACTGGCGATCTTTGATGATATCCAAATACAGACTACCCATATCAATCGAACAAAACTGCATGAGTTTTTGGGTCACACCTAACAAATCATATTTTTCATACGCAGCGATGATATCAGCTTGCGTTGCTTGTGCTTTGGCCATCGCCCAACTATCTAATGCCACCATATCTTCCGGTGCAACACAATCTGTCGCTGGGTTAAAGCCATTTAGATTAGCGAGTAAGAAACGTGCGGTATTACGAATACGACGATACGCATCCGCTGAGCGCTTGAGGATCTCATCAGATACAGCAATTTCTGAACGATAATCAGTTGAAGCCACCCACAAACGTAAAATATCAGCACCGTATTTATTAAATACTTCTTGTGGTGCGACGACATTACCCACCGATTTTGACATCTTACGACCATGTTGATCGACTGTAAAACCATGGGTTAACACTTGTTTGTAGGGTGCATGACCATGCATTGCAACACTCGTCATGAGTGATGACATGAACCAGCCTCGATGTTGATCAGACCCTTCTAGATATAAATCAGCCGATGCTGGAATATCGTCACGACGATCAACCACAAACGAGTGCGTTACGCCTGAATCAAACCATACATCTAAGGTATCTGTGACTTTTTCATATTCAGCGGCATCAGCGCCTAATAATTCTTCGTCACTGAGATCCCACCAGGCTTGAATGCCTTTTTGTTCAACGGCCAATGCGACGGTTTCCATGATCTCAGTTGAACGAGGATGTAACTCACTCGTTACGCCGTGAACAAACAACGGGATCGGAACACCCCATGTACGTTGACGGGAAATACACCAATCTGGACGACCCTCAACCATCGTTGAGATCCGTGCTTCGCCCCATTCAGGGATCCACTGGGTTTTTTTAATTTCTTCCAACGATGCGCTACGCAGTCCATTTTTATCCATTGAGATAAACCACTGCGGCGTTGCTCGAAAAATGATCGGCGTTTTATGACGCCAGCAATGCGGATAACTATGTTCATATTTGGTTGCTAACATCAGCGCATCAACACTGCGTAAATGCTCAACAATGACATCATTCGCTTTAAACACATGTTGTCCTGCAAACAACGGTGTATCTTCAATATACACCCCATTCGCCGCAACAGGGTTATACACTTCAATGCCGTACTGCTTGCCAACATTAAAATCGTCTACACCATGCGCCGGTGCCGTATGGACACAACCAGTACCTGACTCAGTGGTCACGTGCTCGCCTAAAATAAGCGGCACGTTAATCTCTAAATAAGGATGGACAACTAATGCATGCTCTAAATCTTGACCCAAGCACGTAGCAACAACTTGATAGTCGCCTTCAGCAATGCCGTAACGGACCATACACGCAGCGACTAAGTCTTGTGCAATGATGATCTGTTGATCGGCCAATGCCACCAACGCATACTCAAGTGTCGGATGAATTGAAATTGCACGGTTAGCAGGGATGGTCCAAGGCGTTGTCGTCCAAATCACCACTGAAGTGTTATTCACTTGCTCCGCAGTAACTCCGAACGCAGCAGAAAAAACCGCAGAATCATCAATTGCGAATTTAACATCAATCGCAGGTGAGACTTTATCTTGATATTCCACTTCGGCCTCAGCCAGTGCTGAGCCACAATCGGTGCACCAATGTACGGGTTTGAACCCTTTTTCTAGATGCCCTGAATTGACGATACCCGCTAACGCACGAATAATATCGGCTTCCGACTGAAAATTCATCGTCTTGTATGGGTTGTCCCAATTACCAAACACGCCTAAACGGATAAAGTCTTTCTTTTGACCTTCGATTTGACGCTCAGCATATGCACGGCATTTTTCGCGAAACTCAGCAGCAGTGACTTTTTTACCTGGCTTGCCAACTTTTTTCTCAACCATTAATTCAATTGGTAAACCATGACAATCCCAGCCAGGCACGTATGGAGAATCAAAGTCAGATAATGTCTTAGATTTAACAATCACATCTTTGAGGATCTTATTTACTGCATGCCCAATGTGTATATCACCATTGGCATACGGAGGTCCATCATGCAAAATAAACGGCGTTTTACCTGCTTTGGCGTCACGGATCTGCTGATATAATTTTTTCTCAGTCCATGTTTTTAGCATTTTCGGCTCGCACTGGGCAAGGTTGCCGCGCATTGGAAATGCAGTTTCAGGTAAATTCAGGGTGGCTTTGTAATCACTCATATTGACGTCTATCCTGGATGCTTATTGCAAGTATTTGGTTGCAAAGGGTTGGTTGCAAAAGGTTCGCTAAGTAATGCACGGGCTTGCTGTGCATCATGCGCAATTTGGGTTTGTAATTGTGCAAAGGTATCAAATTTTTTGATCCCGCGCAGTTTATGTTGCACAGCAACATGTAGATATTGACCATATATATCTTGGTCAAAATCAAAAATATGGACTTCTAATAATCCTTGATGCCCATCCGCAGTCGGACGAGTACCAATATTGGCAACACCATTATAGCGTTGACCTCGGCACATTACTTGTACCGCAAACACACCGACTATCGGTGCTTTAGCGCGTTGTAAATTGACATTAGCGGTCGGAAATCCAATCGTCCGTCCACGAGCTTGCCCGTGCACGACTCGACCATTGATCGTGAATTCACGCCCTAACATATCGTTGGCTAAGGTAAAATTATCTGCCGCGAGTGCTTCTCTAATCGCAGTGGAACTTATACGGTTATTGTCCAAACGATAACTTGCCGTACTGACGACAGCAAAATTGTGCTGCTGACCGGCAGCTTGTAACATGGCAAAATCACCGAGTCTGGCTTGGCCAAAACGAAAATCATCCCCCACCACCAAAAACTCTACACCTAATGCGTCGACTAAGGTGTGTTGAATAAAATGTTGTGGTGATTGGCTGGCAAACTTAGCCGTAAAATGTACGCAGATTAACCGATCGATACCGATCGCTTTGAGGGCATCATACTTATCCCGCCAGCGCGATAATCGAGCGGGGGCGTGCTCAGGGGTGAACACTTCTTCAGGTTGTGGTTCGAATACCATAACGGTCGATGGCAAACCTAAGGCTTTGGCTTGCTCAATTAACGAGGTCAGAACAGCCTTGTGCCCTAAGTGCACACCATCAAACTTACCAATAGTCAGTACACAACCTTTGTGTTGTGCACGAATATTATGTAATCCTCGAATTAATTCCACAAACCGTCCTAACTAAAGTTAAACCTTTCATTTTAGGCGCGTGATTATAAACGACTCAGCGCGTATAATCTAATGATAATCAAGGTAATATCACTCGTAATTACCTTAATTAGACATAGTTTCACGTTAATCGGCATTTGCTGAGTGTTAACTCAAGATCCGGTTACCTCTATTTCATCATCAAAAATGCTTTCAATCGGCTGAGCGAACAATCTTGCCGCTTTAAAGGCCAGCGACAAGCTCGGATCATATTTACCTTTTTCGATAGCCACTATCGTTTGTCTCGACACATCTAGCCGAGCAGCTAAATCTGCTTGTGTCCAATCCCGTTCTGCACGTAACACTTTTAATCGGTTTTTCATGTTATAAATACTTCTTGTGCGCGATTAGCATGCCAATACCATAAGTAATACCCGTGACGAATAACACCGACGATGGATTAGGTGAACTAGCAATGATTCTGACGTTTTCCAATAACCCGAATACTGCGCCAAATACCACACTGCAACCCAGTGACAACGCCATCGCTTCCAGATGAATGCGTTGTTGCAACTCATCCAATCCTTCTAAGTGTTCTTTGTTTGCGATGATCATTTTGTATCCCATAAAGAGATTCGTCACAATCAATGTGCAGGTGATCACGGTGTGAAAGTCCCATAAAAATTTAGGACCAAATGCGACTAACGCGAGCGATATCGACCATAAGCCTGTCCATAAAGCGAGTTTTTTAGTATTGCTTGCTGTACGTGTTTCGATGGTGTTAGTAGTCGTGTTGCTTGGTTTTTGTGATGGTGCATTCATTAGTATAATTCCTTTGTCATTAAGTAAAGCAAACTTTACTTTCATGAACTATAGGAGTGTTACCCCGCAATATCAAGCTAGCTTTACTTTAAGTCAAGAAATATTAACTTCTTAATTAAGTTCTAATTATGTTCTAAAAGGCTAGTTACATACTTTTGAAGTCCCTTGGACGCAAGCCTAATAAGCCGAGCATAAGCAGATAACAAACCAGTGCAGCACTTAACCATGTCACCACATAACTAACGCGTTCACTGAACGTCAACAACAACCAATCAACTTGCGATTGCAACATAAACACCACTGCCGCCATCACCGCAGCTGCAAGTAACATTTTTACTAACCGCCACAACACCACTGATTCCAATTGATATACGCCTGCTTTGACTAACCCACGATACAATAAACCCGCATTCAATGTGGCAGATAAACTAGTCGCTATCGCCAAACCAACATAACCAAACGGAATGGCAAATATTACGTTAAAGCCCATATTTGCAATCATCGCAATGATCCCAAATTTGACCGGAGTTTTAGTATCTTGACGGGCGTAATACCCTGGCGCAAAGATTTTAATTAACATAAAACTGACCAAGCCTGACGCGTACGCTAACAAACTCATCCCAGCCATTGATACATCATTACTAGTAAATGCACCGCGCTCAAAAATCACTGATAAAACAGGCTCAGCTAACACCATCAACCCCAAACACGAGGGAATGCCCAAAGCACAGACCATGGTTAGTGCCCAATTCATATTGCGCTTAAATTTGGCTTTATCTTGGCTCACATGGTCACGCGATAACGCAGGCAATATCACTGTCGCAATAGCGATGCCAAACAAACCAAGCGGAAACTCTAATAACCTATCGGAGTAATATAACCAGCTCACCGACCCGGTCATCAAAAAACTGGCGATTAATGTATCAAACAACAAATTAATTTGACTCACCGACACCCCAAATAAGGCAGGGATCATCAAGGTGCGTACTTTTTTGACGTTAGGATCAGACCATCCCCAGCGTGGACGAACCAATACGCCGGCACGGTATAAAAATGGTAATTGAAATGCCAGTTGCATCAGTCCACCAAAAAACACGCCCCATGCAAGCGCAAACGCAGGTGTTGAAAATTGGTCATGAAACAACCACGCACAGGTGATAATCGAGACATTTAGCAATACCGGTGTAAAGGCTGCTACAGCGAAACGATTCAAGGTATTCAAAATGGCACCGGACAACCCCGTCAAGGTAATAAAAAATAAATAAGGGAAAGTAATTTTGAGCATGGTACTGGCAAGTTCAAATTTTTGACCATCGGCTTCATCGTTAATAAAGGCGATAAACCATCCTGTACCAAATAACGCAGCAATGACTGGCGACGCTAAAACCCCAAACAGAGCTGTAAAAAAGACAATAACACCTAACGTACCTGATATTTTAGCGATAAAATCGAGACTGAGTTTACGATCATCTTGGGCGTGAACTTCCGATAGCACCGGCACAAATGCTTGTGCAAACGCGCCTTCTGCAAATAACCGGCGTAAAAAGTTAGGAATTTTATTGGCAAAGAAAAAAACGTCGGCACTCGCCCCTGCCCCCATAAGATTTGCTACGACCACATCTCTGACAAGGCCGAGGACGCGGGATAACAGTGTCATAACACTGACAATAATGCCTGATTTTAACAGCATAGAAGATTGAGATCTGGTGATAAAGTGCGCATAGATTAGCACTAAGTGAGCGCCTTGTGTACAGTATGAATAAAAAAGCGCACAAAGGCATTGACAATAACCAGTTAAAAATAGATAATCTGCGCCCTAAATTTTACATGAATTTTTTTCGGAGTTCACAGTGGCTAACATTAAGTCTGCTAAAAAACGTGCAATTCAGGCCGAGAACCGTCGTCAGCATAATGCCAGCCGTCGCTCTTTTACCCGTACCTGCATAAAGAAAGTACTTGCTGCGATTGCAGCAGGTGATAAAGATGGCGCGCAAGCGGCACTTGCAACTGCAACACCAATCCTTGATCGCATGGCGACCAAAGGTTTGATCCACAAAAACAAAGCAGCTCGTCATAAGAGTCGTTTATCTGCACAGATTAAAGCGCTTTAATTTAAGCCTGATATCTAACGTAGATACGTTTTTGATAAAAAGCACCTGAGGGTGCTTTTTTTGTACTTGAAATTCAGCAGTCCAACAGCGCATAATACACCTGTGATATAGTCAATTAATAATAATAACGACACAGGGACATTCATGAACACATCTCATCTATTCGCAGCGGTTACACTGAGCGCAAGTGCATTGATTAGCGGCTGTAATGCTTCGCAAAATAGCGTATTTTACTCGCCCAAAGCGAATCCAGTAGCCGTCGAAACAACATCGGCTCTAGAGCAAAATCATACCTCATTAGCACAATTAGAACCTCTCATCAGCCATGCTCAACAGAGTGACTTGGCATTTAATATTGTCAAATCATTAACCGTAGAAGTGGGTCCACGGATTGCGGGCTCAAAAGGCGATAAGCGAGCTGTTGCTTGGGCTGAAGCTAAATTTGCAGAATTAGGGTTTGATAAAATATACAAACAACCTGTTAGGGTACGTAATTGGGAACGTGGTTTTGCCGATGCTAAAGTACTCGCCCCCTATCCACAAGATCTCGTTATTTCTGCTCTTGGTGGCTCAATTGCAACCCCTGATGGCGGATTAGATGCACCCGTTGTCATGTTTGGTTCACTAGACGAATTAACCCAAGCGGATGCTGCGTCTATTGCAGGTAAAATTGTATTTTTAAATACCCGAATGCAACGTGATAAAGCCGGTCGATTTTATGGGAAAGTCGTACCTAACCGCGTAAATGGTGCGGTTGAAGCTGCCAAACTTGGCGCTCAAGCGGTGATTATTCGCTCAGTGGGGACTGATAATTCACGCTTTGCACACACAGGTGTCATGCGCTACGACGATAATGTTGCAAAAATACCCGCCGGTGCCATCTCTACCGCCGATGCCGATGTGTTAGAAGCAATGTTTGAACAAGATAAACCGGTGCGTCTTGCAGTCAATATGCAAGCAAAAGATGCCGGCTGGCAGACCTCTTACAATGTCATTGGTGAAATTACGGGTAGTGAACGTCCTGAAGAAGTTATTTTAATTGGTGCTCACTTAGATTCATGGGATGAAGGTACCGGCGCACTAGATGATGGCGCAGGGGTCGGTATTGTGATGGCCGCGGCTAATCATATTAAAACCATAGTCGGTCAGCCTAAGCGCACCATTAGAGTGGTTCTCTTTGCTGCCGAAGAAATTGGTTTAATTGGCGCATATGAATATGTACGCACTAACAAAGCCGATTTGCCTCACATCATCATGGCAGCTGAATCTGATTTTGGTGCCGGAAGTATTTATCGTATGGATACACGTTTTGCAGATGCTGTTCGTGAACAACCCAAAGCGCTGTATCAACGTTTAGCATCTTTGGGCGTTGAGCTGGGTAGTAATGATACTAACGGTGGTCCTGACGTCTCTATGCTACCTAAATACGGTGTGCCTGTTATTGCTTTGAAACAAGATGGGTATTATTATTTTGATTATCATCATACGCCAAATGATACGTTAGACAAAATCAATCCTGATGAGCTGCGTCAAAACCAAACCGTTTGGGCTTTAGTCACCGCTTATATGGCAATGAGTGATTTTGATCCACGCCCAGCAGCACTGTAATAAATCCGACAGGTAAAGTCGTCATTATCGCTAATCATCCGGTAAGATTGGTAGGAACGATGGAAAATACAAATAACACGATATAAAATGAAAACGTTGACCTTTAAATCATATTCGTGCGTAATAGATATTAATTGTGAATGTGTGTTTTAAAGAGGTATTGCGCTAGTGATTCGATTATTGTTTATTATACCACTCGTCTTAAGTCTTATTTGGATCTTGTATCTTCGTGCCAATGACTTCTCCCTCAAACAGGGTAAACAAGGGTTTCTCTATATTTTCATTTTCAGTGGTGTCATTGCTGTTTTTTATACCGTGATGATATTTCTCACCCAACATCAATAACGCTTTATCAACACCTACAAAAAAGGCGTGAACAGATATCCTGTCACGCCTTTTTTATTATTTGTTAACAGTGTATTAGTTATTTAATACTACTATTTCTGCATCAGCTTTTAATGCATCAACAAACGCTTGATATCCAGCTTGAGCACGTTGACCGGTTAAACGGTTACGTAATTCAGCACCTAATGCTTCATCTTTTTCAACCGAGTCATTAACCGCTACCAGCTCAACAATTGCGACATCACCAGTAGGCAGTGTTACCGTGGCTTGCGCGTTACCTTGAGATAAAGTAAAGAGAACATCTACCGCAGCTTGGTCAATATCTGTTGCACCGGTACGACCAACTGCAGCAAGCTCAGTCAAATTGACGTTTTTCTCGGCTAAAATAGTCGCTTGTTCAGCATCATCAGCAGAAATATAACGCTGCGCGTAAGCTAGCGCCGCTTCTTGGGCTAGTTGAGCACGTAATGATGCTTCTACTTGGTCTTGCACTTCTGCAAGCGCACGTGTGCGTTGTGGCTCATATTCAGCAACTCGCATCACTATCACATGCTCGTCACTAAGCTCAATCACATCTGAGTTCAAACCCGCTTCAATAAACTCTTGAGAAAACGCATTTGCTAATACCGCACCATTATTCAATAACGGCGGTACGCTATTGGCAGTAAATAACTCAGTCGTGATAACTGGCTTATTTAATGCGCCAGACACTTCTTCTAAGGTATCAGGCACTTCGAATGCTAATTCAGCCAATGTTTGCTGCTGCAAAAAGAATTCTTCAGCTGCTAGCTCTTGCTTAACAGCTTCAGTAATCTGTGCAACCACATCACTGTAAGGCGTGATTTCTTCAGCGACAAGCTCTGTTAGCTTGATTAAATGTAAACCAAACTCACTTTCAACGACATCAGAAACATCACCAACATTAGCTAACGCTAATACCGCGGAATCAAATGCGGGATCCATGTCGCCCATAGCTATGTATTCTAAATCACCGCCGTTTTCAGCACTGAATGTATCGTTAGAATATTCTTTCGCAAGCTCTGCAAAATCTTCGCCGGCTGCAAGCTTAGATTGCACTTCATCTATCGTAGCAAAAGCCGCATCCGCATCATCACCCATTTCGATTAAAATATGCGATACACGACGTTTTTCATCTGCACGGTAATTAGCAATATTAAACTGATAATATTCTTGCAATTGCGCTTCTGTGACTGTAATTGTTGGTAATAAGTCAGCGACATCTAATTCAACATAAGCCACACTCACTTGTTCTTGTGTATCATAGCTATCGATATTAGTTTGATAGTAATTGTTGATTTGCTCATCAGATAACTCAATACCGTCAACAAATTGAACTGTTGCAATCGTTGCGTATTTTGCATCACGCGTTTGACGACCTAAATTTAATTGAGTAATCACTTCGGCAGGTACAACAAAATCTGTCGCTAATAGCGCACGAGAAAGCTGTTCTTTAGTCATAGTATTACGCATGTAATTTCTGAAATCATCAACTTGGAAACCTGCTTGGCGTAATACCGCTAAATAACGGTCATTGTTAAACGTACCACCAACTTGAAATTCAGGCATGTTCACAATCGTTTCTTTAATTTGTGCATCAGAAACACGTAAACCTAGCGCTTGTGCTTTTTGTTCAACTAATTTGTCAGCAATTAAACGATCAAGGACGCCTTGACGAAAATTAGCTAAGTAATCAGGATTAGCAAATAAGCTGCTGATCCCTTCACCAAATTGTGATTCTAAACGTCCACGTTCATTTTGATATGCTTGATCAAGTGCACGTGCAGAAATATCTTCGCCATTAACTTTTGCTGCAGCGGTTTCAACCGGCGCAGTTAAGTAGCTACCAACACCAGCAAATACGAAACTCAATACGATAAGCGCTACGATAATCATAGCCCAAGGACCTTGTAGTCCTTCTCTCATTCTCTCTAACATAAGATTCTGCCAACTCCGTGAGGATTTTTATTGTTAAAAATTTAGCGTTGCATAATAAACGAAAATGCAACGAATCGCTAGTAATTACGCGGTTTTTGGGCAATAAAAAAGGCTCTAAAAAGAGCCTTTTCTGAATAAGAGAAACGTATCTTAGTTACACGCGTCTTTTAATGCTTTACCAGCTTTGAAAGCAGGAACTTTAGCAGCTGCGATTTGGATTTCCGCACCTGTTTGTGGGTTACGGCCAGTGCGAGCTGCACGGTCGCGTACTTGGAAAGTACCAAAACCAACTAGTTGGACAGAACCGCCAGCTTTTAATTCACCAGTTACTGCGTCGATGAATGCATCTAATGCACGACCAGCTTCTACTTTTTTGATATCAGCAGCTTCAGAAATTTTTTCGATTAGTTCAGATTTATTCACGTAAGATCCCCTACATTATTTTTATGAAATTACACATTTATTATTATATTGAATATCTTAAATATTAAGATGAACAATTAATGCTTCAAGTTTTAATTGCTGAACTCAATAAAATAAAGGGCTGCAAGCAATTAATAAGTTTAAGGTATCACAATTTGACCAAGTTGAAAGCCCTAATTTAAAAAAAATTAACATTTCCGTCGATTTTTAAAAAAAACGTCAAAAAACTTAGGGCTTAAAACAAATTTCGGTTATTTTTTAATCAATTTGGGCTGACTGTTTGATTGAAAATTGAGCTACTGGGTTTTTCAACGCCAATTCCAACACCTCATCAATCCACTGCACAGGATGAATATCTAGGTCAGCTTTGACATTTTCAGGGATATCTTCAAGGTCTCTGGCATTATCTTTTGGAATAATAACCGTCTTAATTCCACCTCTATGAGCCGCTAGCAGCTTTTCTTTCAAACCGCCAATAGGCAACACTTCTCCACGTAATGTAATCTCGCCCGTCATGGCAACATCACATTTCACCGGATTCCCAGTTAATGAAGAGACTAAAGAAGTACACATACCGATACCAGCACTTGGCCCATCTTTAGGTGTTGCGCCTTCAGGAACATGAACATGGATATCGCGTTTTTCATGAAAGTCACTATTAATACGTAATTTATCCGCTCTTGCACGTACCACTGTCATTGCCGTTTTAATCGATTCAAGCATCACATCACCCAATGAACCGGTGAATGTGGTTTTGCCTTTACCCACTACGGAAGTACTTTCAATAGTGAGTAAATCCCCGCCTACTTGTGTCCATGCCAAGCCATTGACTTGACCAATCTGATTGTTTTTCTCAGCGCGACCATAGTCAAAACGTTGCACACCTAAAAACTTATTTAGGTTATCTTGATTGACTATCACTGGCGCTTTACTTTCTTTAAGCAGAATCATTTTGACCGCTTTACGACATATCTTTGAAATCTCACGCTCTAAACTACGGACACCGGCTTCACGAGTGTAATAACGAATAATCCCGACTATCGCCGAGTCTTCAATCGTCAGCTCTTTAGCTTTGAGACCATTGCGTTCAATTTGCTTATCAATTAAATGCTGTTTAGCGATATTCAGTTTTTCGTCTTCGGTATAACCCGATAAACGAATTACCTCCATTCGATCTAACAATGGACCAGGAATATCCATGCTATTCGATGTCGCTACAAACATGACATCTGATAAGTCGTAATCCACTTCCAAATAGTGATCACTAAAACTTGAGTTTTGTTCGGGATCTAATACTTCGAGCAATGCCGAAGAAGGATCGCCTCGCATATCCGATGACATTTTATCAATTTCATCCAGTAAGAATAATGGGTTCTTTACTTCTACCTTAGCCATTTTTTGAATGAGCTTACCCGGTAACGAACCGATATAAGTCCGACGATGCCCACGGATCTCAGCTTCATCACGCACGCCGCCTAATGCCATACGGACATATTTACGCCCTGTCGCTTTGGCGATGGATTGACCCAATGAGGTTTTACCTACACCGGGAGGACCAACCAGACATAAAATAGGACCTTTGAGCTTACGTACACGTTGTTGTACGGCTAAATACTCTAAAATTCGTTCTTTCACTTTATCCAGACCGTAATGGTCAGAATCTAATACTTCCTGTGCACGGGCAAGATCTTTCTTAACGGGGCTGCGCTTATGCCATGGTACCTTGGTGAGCCATTCAATATAACTACGCACCACCGTCGCTTCTGCGGACATTGGTGACATCATTTTTAGCTTTTGTAATTCAGCACGCGCTTTATCTAGTGCATCTTCTGGCATTTTAGCTTCTTTGATTTTCAGTGCTAATGCCTCGAACTCATCAGGTGTGTCATCTAACTCACCCAATTCTTTTTGAATCGCTTTCATTTGCTCATTGAGGTAGTACTCTCGTTGAGACTTTTCCATTTGCTTTTTAACACGCGTACGGATTTTCTTTTCAACTTGTAATAAGTCAATTTCGCCTTCCATCAACGCCATCAAATACTCTAAACGTTCTTCGACTTTGACCATCTCAAGCACTTTTTGCTTTTCTGATAGTTTAAGAGGCATGTGAGCTGCCATCGTATCCGCAAGACGAGCAACTTCTTCAATACCCGTTAACGAAGTCAGCACCTCAGGTGGGATCTTTTTGTTTAATTTAACATACCCTTCGAACTGAGAAATCGCCGTGCGGGATAATACTTCTTGATCACTTTCAGGAACCGGCTCATCAATCATCGACAAGATACGACCTTTAAAGAATGGCTCATGTTGATCGTATTCTAAAATTGAACCCCGAACAGACCCCTCGACGAGTACTTTGACCGTACCATCTGGCAGCTTAAGTAACTGCAAAATAGTGGCGATAGTCCCAGTAGTATAAATATCATCTGCAGTAGGTTCGTCGATACCGGCATCTTTTTGTGCGACAAGGAAAATCTGCTTGTTGTTTTCCATTGCAAATTCAAGACACTGAATAGATTTATTGCGCCCAACAAATAATGGAATCACCATGTGCGGGTAAACAACTACATCGCGTAAGGCAAGGATCGGCATATCCATTTGATCATGCTCTTCTGTCATTTTGTTCTCTTTTTTATAAAGTGTATTGTATTAATATGTGGCATAGATAAGAAAGTTCAATCATAGAATTAAAATAAGTGGTATTTTTTGTAAAAAAAAGGCCTGTCACCAGGCCTCTTTATTAATCTAACTGCTAATCCATCTCTGCGCCAACCGCTTGGTCAGCTCGGTCGTAGATTAAAATAGGTTGTGATTCACCTTGTATAACGGATTCATCTACAACTACCTTACTCACGTTATCAGTCGAAGGTAACTGATACATTGTTTCTAATAATACCGCTTCCACAATAGAGCGTAAGCCACGAGCACCGGTTTTACGTTCCATTGCTTTTTTAGCAATCGCAGCTAACGCGTCATCACGAAACTCTAACTGAGTATTTTCTAATGAAAACAAGGCACCGTATTGTTTAGTAATTGCATTTTTAGGTTCAGTTAAAATTTGAATTAATGCTTCTTCACTCAACTCTTCTAAACTAGTTACAACCGGTAATCGACCGATAAACTCAGGAATCAAACCGTAACGAACTAAATCTTCCGGTTCGACTTCTTTAAGCAACTCACCTTCAGCCTTTCGGCCTGAAGAGTTTTTGACTTGAGCGCCAAAACCAATCCCAGCGCCCTTTTGTGAACGCTGTTCAATAACTTTATCTAAACCAGCAAACGCACCACCACAAATAAATAAGATTTTTGATGTGTCTACTTGTAAAAACTCTTGCTGCGGATGCTTACGACCACCTTGAGGTGGTACCGATGCGACCGTACCCTCAATCAGTTTAAGCAACGCTTGCTGTACACCTTCCCCCGAGACATCACGAGTAATCGATGGGTTATCAGATTTACGTGAAATCTTATCGATCTCATCGATATAAACAATTCCACGTTGAGCTTTTTCTACATCGTAATCACATTTTTGCAGTAATTTTTGAATGATATTTTCAACATCTTCACCCACATAACCGGCTTCAGTTAATGTTGTTGCATCAGCCATGGTAAAGGGTACATCTAACAATCTCGCTAACGTCTCTGCGAGTAATGTTTTACCACTACCTGTAGGACCAATTAATAAGATGTTACTCTTACCAAGTTCTACACCGTCATGCATATCGCCATTTTTTAATCGCTTATAATGGTTATAAACGGCAACTGCCAATACTTTTTTAGCATGCTCTTGACCAATCACATAGTCATTTAAATGAGTGTGGATCTCTTGCGGCGTAGGTAAGGCGTCATGTTTTTGCTTCGGAGAAATCTCTTTAATTTCTTCACGAATTATATCATTACATAAATCAACGCATTCATCGCAAATAAATACGGAAGGTCCAGCTATAAGCTTGCGTACTTCGTGCTGGCTTTTGCCACAGAAAGAACAATATAAAAGCTTGTTGTCGCCATCACTCTTTGGTTTGTCACTCATTGATGTACCGCCCTGCTATTTGTATGATGCCTAAATTTACACTCAGTAGTATAAATATAGCTCAATTTGATTTATTTGCCTGATATTGTATCAAGTCTACTAGTCATAATATGGTCAATCAAACCATAATCAACCGATTCTTGTGCATTTAAAAAATTATCTCGGTCAGTATCGTGTGCTAGCTGCTCATAATCACGTCCCGTATGTTCAGCCATTAAGCGATTAAGCTTTTCTTTAATCGATAAAATTTCTTTCGCGTGGATCTCAAAATCAGATGCTTGACCTTGGAAACCACCCAATGGTTGGTGAATCATGACACGCGCATTAGGTAAACAATAACGCTTGCCTTTGGCACCGCCTGAAAGCAAAAAGGCACCCATGCTTGCCGCCTGACCAATACAGACAGTACTCACGTCTGGCTTGATAAACTTCATCGTATCATAAATGGCCATCCCAGCAGTCACAGAACCACCTGGAGAATTGATGTATAGGAAAATATCTTTTTCCGGATTTTCAGCTTCTAAAAATAACATCTGTGCCACAATGAGGTTTGCCATGTGGTCTTCAACTTGACCCACTAAAAAGATGACATTTTCTTTTAATAAACGTGAATAGATGTCAAATGAACGCTCGCCCTTTGAGGTTTGTTCGATAACCATAGGTACCAAAGCGTTTTGTGTCTCGTCAAATGTGTTCAATTGCATATCCTTCTTGGTATAAAAAAGCCCAGTGAATACTGGGCATTTAATCAGTTGATGACTATGAAAGTCAAACGTAATTTGAGTATTACGCTTGTTTGTTCATAATCTCGTCAAATTTAGTTGTCACTGCTTTGACTTTAGCTTGTGCAAGAACCCAATCAATTGCTTGCTCTTCTAATGCAACATTTTGCATTTGGCTCATAAGCTCTTGATTTGATTTGTAATATTCAATTACTTCACTTGGATCTTCATATGCAGAAGCTGTCGTTTCGATTAACGCATTCACTTTATCTTCATCGGCTTTAAGATCGTTTGCTTTAATCACTTCACCTAAGATCAGGCCAATTGATACTCTGCGCTTAGCATTGTCAGTAAACAATTCTGCTGGTAACTCTGGTAAAGTACTTGGATCCGCTTGACCTTGTTGAGCAAAACGCTGTTTTGCTTGGTCACGTAATGCGTTCACTTCTTGGTCGATAAGCGCCGCTGGCACTTCAACTTCTTGCGATGCAATTAACGCTTCAATCACGTTTTCTTTGACTTTAGCTTTAACTGTTTGGTCAAGTTCACGCTGCATGTTCTTTTTAACTTCAGCTTCTAGTGCTTCAACGCCACCTTCTTCAACACCGAACAGCTTTGCAAATTCTTCGTCTACTTTAGGTAGGTTTAAGCCTTCAACTTTCTTCACAGTAATGGCGAACGTTGCCGCTTTACCTTTCAACGCTTCAGCATGGTAATCATCAGGGAATGTTACTTCAGCAACACACTCTTCACCAGGCTTAAGGCCAACAATGTTCGTTTCAAAACCAGGGATCATGCGATCTTTACCTAGTTCTAATGGGAAATCTTCAGCTTTGCCGCCTTCGAACTCTTCACCATCAATAGAACCAACAAAATCAATCGTTACACGATCGTCTTTCTTAGCTTTACGTTTGCCTTCTTTCCATTCAGCGTGCTGCTTTTGCAACGTAACCATCATTTCTTTAAGGTCTTTGTCTTTGATTTCTACTACTGGCGTTTCCACTTTCAACTTATCTAAGTCTTTTAGTTCTAGCTCAGGGTAAACTTCAAATACTGCAGTGAATTCTAAATCTTCACCAGCAACATCTTTGGTCAAATCAAAAGCAGGCATGCCCGCTGGAGTGATTTTTTCTTGAATAATGGCTTCATAAAAATGACGCTGCATTAAGTCACCAGCGACTTCTTGACGAACCGACGCACCAAAACGCTTTTGTAACACTTTGACTGGTACTTTACCCGGACGGAAGCCGTTAATACGCTGTGTTTTAGCTAATTGTTGTAAACGTACTTTAACTGCATCATCGACTGAAGCTGCTGGAACTGCGACCGTTACACGGCGCTCTAAACCTTGAGTCGTTTCGATTGAAACTTGCATTATTCTACCTCAACTGTGCGCATTCATGCGCGGTTAACTGAACTGTTTACTTATATGCGAACATATAGGTGTTCAGACCCATTATAAAAGACGGCGCATTATACAGTTACAAGAAGATTTAGTACAGAGAAGATTTAATACAGAATTAAGATTGTATTATTTAAATTTTATACTATAAAGAGGATTGCAGGAATACTAAGATGGTCGGTGAGATAGGATTCGAACCTACGACCCCTTGGACCCAAACCAAGTGCGCTACCAAGCTGCGCCACTCACCGATCTTAAAAACTGCTTTTTTATATGTTTTACACATATGGTGCGGAAGGAGAGACTTGAACTCTCACGCCGTGAAGCACTGGAACCTAAATCCAGCGTGTCTACCAATTCCACCACTCCCGCATTACCCGAGAGAAGAGAGTCTCTGGCACGCTACCAACATACTTAGAAGATTGGGGTGGACGATGGGGTTTGAACCCACGAC
>JAQXDG010000031.1 GCA_029251505.1 Glaciecola sp.
TCAGGTATTGCTCGATTGCTGAACCCATTTAGTCACTTGTTCTTTAAATGAATTTATGATGAAAAAAAGCGCTTCAGTTGAAGCGCTTTTTTTATGTCTATATATTGTGTGAAACTGATTCTGACCTAAGAGATAAACTCACTCTCAGGATAGTTTAATTTCAAAATCTTGATGGTGTTTTGTTTAAGTTGTTCTAGACCTAACTGGTCATAACATGCCACCATGATTTCTAATGCTTCTTGTACCATGACTGTGTCAGGATAATATTCTAATACATACTGTCCGCGGTTTGCTGCAGCAACATACGCTTCACGGCGCATATAAAAACGCGCAATGGCAATTTCATATTTTGCTAGGCGTGTTTTAATAAACACCATGCGTTTTTGGGCATCGGTCGCATACTTGCTTTCTGGGTATTTGTTCAGTAATTGACGAAAATCATTAAAGGCTTCACGAGAGGCAGATGGATCGCGGTCAGAGCGGTCAATATTTAACAATGATTGGAACAAGTTATCATCACTTTCCATATTGGTGAGGCCACGCATAAAGTAAGCGTAGTCCACATCTTTATGATTTGGGTTTAAGCGTAAGAAACGATCGATAGTGGCTAAAGCTTGTTCACTATCACCGCTTTTATAATAGCTGAAGATCAAATCAAGCTGGACTTGATGAGATAATTCGCCAAATGGGTAACGCGAATCGAGATCACTGAGAATTTGTGCTGCACCACCAAAATTACCATTTTTCATGGCCGCTTTAGCTGACGCGTAAATGGCTTGAGGGCCTTTTAATTCAACTGCTTGAAGCTCTTCGTCAGGGGCTGAACTACATCCGCCTAGGACGAACAGTCCGACTAAGCTGAGTGCTAAAATTCTTGTTTTCATTAACTCTTAAACCTTTGTTATCGATTCTTTAATTGGCACAATGCTTATTATTGCACACCTTGGCCTGTAAACTGATATAATTGTATTTTATTTATCAGACTTTTTCTAAATTATCTTATATGTCTCAATCTAATACCACGCAACAAACTATTTCGCTCACCGGGATCGTAGATCAAACTCAATTTGATAAACGCTTAGATCAGGTTTTGGCCGATTTGTTCCCCGAATATTCAAGAAGTAAGCTAAAAGAATGGATTTTAGCCGGATTTGTCCGTATTGATGGTGAGGTCGTAACGGTTGCTAGGCAAAAAATGAGAGGGGATGAGCAAATTGACATCCATGCTGAGATTGCCGTACAAGTGCAGAATACGCCACAAGCAATCGATTTAGATATTGTGTTTGAAGATGAACATGTTTTAGTCATCAATAAACCCGCCGGTTTAGTGGTGCATCCTGGCGCAGGCAACGCTGACGGTACGGTATTAAATGCGTTACTTGCGCATTATCCTGCGATTGAAACAATCCCTCGTGCAGGTATTGTGCACCGTTTGGATAAAGATACGACCGGATTAATGGTGGTTGCTAAAACGTTGATTGCACAAACTTATTTAGTTGAGCAGTTACAAACTCGTGTCATGAGTCGTGAATACGAAGCTTTGGTATATGGCACTATGGTCTCGGGCGGATTCATCGATGAGCCGATTGGTCGTCATCCAACTAAACGCACGTCTATGGCTGTTCGTGCAACAGGTAAAGAAGCGACAACGCATTATCGTATCATTGAAAAATTCCGTGTACATACGCATTTACGTTTGAAACTCGAAAGTGGTCGTACGCATCAGATTCGAGTGCACATGGCTCATATTCGCCATCCTATTATTGGTGATCAGTTATATGCAGGTCGTCCACGTATGCCTAAAGCAGCAAGTGCACACTTCATGAATGCATTACGTTCATTTAAGCGCCAAGCTCTGCACGCTGCACAGTTATCGTTTGCACATCCGATTTCAGAAGATTGGTTGACGTTCAACGCGCCGATACCTGCTGATTTCAAGCAACTATTAGAAGATGTCCGAGCAGACACCGTTATCCACGGGATCGAAGAAGATTAATTGATACATATCAACAAAATCAAATAAACCAGCCATTGCTCATCTTTTATTCAATTGATGAGTTGATTCTCTCCTTTTACGTACCCATTATCTATGTATACAACAAATAGATACTGTAATGTGAAGGAGAGTGCCTTATGCGTCTTGATAAATTGACTACCAAATTTCAAACAGCTATTTCCGATGCCCAATCGCTAGCATTGGGTCGTGATCACCAATATATTGAACCTGAACATATTGCGACTGCATTGTTAAATCAGCAGGGTGGCAGTGTGCGCACTATTTTGCAAAAAGCGGGTGTCAATCTGAATGCGTTGCGTTCTGGATTATCGCAGGCACTCGAAAAAATTCCTCGAGTGCAAGGTGCTGGTGGCGATGTTCAATTGGGCCGCGATACGACGGCGTGCCTCAATCTGACTGATAAACTCGCACAGAAAAACAATGACCAATTCATTTCCTCGGAATTGTTTGTGTTAGCCGCACTGGAATCTAAGACCCGTTTTGCCGATTTACTCGTCAGTGTTGGTGTGACAAAAAATAAACTAGAAGAAGCCATTGAAACGGTGCGAGGGGGAGAAAACGTTAATGATCCGAATGCAGAAGACGTGCGCGAAGCATTAGAAAAATACACCACGGATCTGACTGAGCGTGCCGAACAGGGCAAACTCGATCCGGTGATCGGTCGTGATGATGAAATTCGCCGTACCATTCAAGTCTTACAACGCCGTACCAAAAACAACCCTGTGTTAATTGGTGAGCCAGGTGTGGGTAAAACCGCCATCGCTGAAGGGCTTGCGCAACGTATTATCAACGGCGAAGTACCTGAAGGAATGAAGCACAAACGCGTATTGTCGCTGGATATGGGGGCATTGATTGCCGGTGCTAAGTATCGTGGCGAATTTGAAGAACGCCTTAAAGCTGTATTAAGCGAGCTTTCTAAAGAAGAAGGCAACGTGATCTTGTTTATTGATGAACTACATACCATGGTTGGAGCGGGCAAAGGTGATGGCGCCATGGATGCGGGGAATATGCTTAAACCGGCGTTAGCCCGAGGAGAGCTGCATTGCGTCGGTGCGACGACGTTAGATGAATACCGTCAGTTTATTGAAAAAGATGCCGCGTTAGAACGTCGCTTCCAAAAAGTACTGGTTGATCAGCCAACGGTCGAAGATACGATTGCGATCTTACGTGGCCTCAAAGAGCGCTATGAACTTCATCATGCAGTAGACATTACTGATCCTGCGATTGTTGCAGCGGCGAGTTTGTCACATCGTTATATTGCCGATCGACAATTACCCGATAAAGCGATTGATTTGATTGATGAAGCGGCGTCGAGTATTCGTATGCAGATTGATTCAAAACCGGATGAAATGGATAAGCTAGACCGTCGCATTATTCAGTTAAAACTTGAAGAGCAAGCATTAGCAAAAGAAACCGATGAAGCGAGTCTTAAGCGCTTAGGAATCATTGAAGTTGAGCGCGAAAAAGCCGAAGTACGTTACAAAGAGCTAGAAACCATTTGGTTGTCTGAAAAAGATGCCATGCAAGGTGCCCAAGGCATCAAAACGCAACTTGAACAAGCCAAAGTTGATTTGGAAATTGCACGACGTGCTGGCGATTTAAGTCGTATGTCAGAACTGCAATATGGCCGTATTCCGGAGCTGGAACTGCAATTAGAAAAAGCCAATAGTGCAGAAGACTTTACTGCTCAGTTGATAAAAAATAAAGTCACTGAAGTTGAAATCGCAGATGTATTATCGCGTTGGACGGGGATCCCTGTGTCCAAAATGCTGGAGGGTGAGCGAGATAAATTAGTTCGTATGGAAGAGGAGCTGCATGACCGAGTCATTGGTCAGGACGAGGCGGTCAGTAGTGTCGCGAATGCGATTCGTCGCTCGCGTGCAGGTCTAGCGGATCCAGCTAAACCGATTGGGTCGTTTTTGTTCTTAGGTCCTACCGGTGTGGGTAAAACGGAGTTGTGTAAATCGTTAGCCAATTTCTTGTTTGACTCGCAGGATGCGATGGTGCGTATTGATATGTCAGAGTTTATGGAAAAACATTCAGTATCGCGTCTAGTTGGTGCGCCTCCAGGCTATGTCGGCTATGAAGAAGGGGGGTATTTGACCGAGGCAGTACGCCGCAAGCCTTATTCGGTTATTTTGTTGGATGAAGTCGAAAAAGCGCACCCGGATGTCTTTAATATTTTGCTACAAGTGCTTGATGATGGGCGCTTAACCGATGGGCAAGGGCGCACGGTAGACTTTAAAAATACCGTGATCATCATGACCTCTAACTTGGGCTCGGATATTATCCAAGAGCAGGCCAAAGATGATGATTATAATGCAATGAAAGCGATGGTGATGGCCAGCGTAGGGGCGCATTTTAGACCTGAATTTATCAACCGTGTGGATGATATTGTGGTGTTCCATCCATTAGGTTTAGAAAACATCAAAGCGATTGCGAAGATCCAGTTACAAGGATTACGTTACCGTTTACAAGAAAAAGGTTTTGCGTTGAAAGTTTCTGGGGAAGCATTAAATCAGATTGCGAGTATCGGGTTTGATCCTGTATATGGTGCTAGACCACTCAAACGAGCAATCCAGCATGAATTGGAAAACCCATTGGCATCGAAATTGTTGAGTCTCACCGACAAGGACAGTGATACGGTGCAAGTCGATATTCATGATGGACATTTGACGATTGAGTTCACACGTTCTGAGTAGATTGCTTCATACCATTAGACTTTGATAGCAGCTAGATTTTAGCTGCTATATTTTCAGTGAAGCCAGTAAGGCTTTGGCCTTATCTTGCTGCTGAAAGTCATCATGGTCTTCAAACAAACGCTCCAGTTGTTTTTTCGCTTCGTCAATGCGTCCCAACTTATATAACACATAAGCGAGGTGGTATTTAATCCCTGGATCAGTACTGTCCAATACATACGCTTTACGAAACTGCCTTAGCGCATTGAGATAGTCATTACGCTGAAAATAAATCCAGCCCATCGTATCTATTATCTGTGCATCTTGTTGATTTATTTCAAACGCCATTTGCACGTATTTATCGGCTTCATCTAAATCGGTATCGACTAATATATTAGCCAGATTATTATAAATTTGTTCACGTTTAGCGACACTTTCATCTTCTAATAAACGATTGTAATGGCCTAATGCGAGCTCTCTTTGATTGGTTTGTAGATAAAAATCAGCGACCAAACGTCGCACAAACTGCTGCTCAGGTTGGCTTTTTAGCAAGTTCTCAGCATGCATAGAAAATACATCTTCGTTAAGCCTTTTCGTCGTCAGTTCATATAAATATGCGCCGGCTTGATTGGGCATGCCATTGTTAAATAGTTCGGTAAACATATCTGCAGCTTGCTGGTATTGTTCTTGGGCTCGATACACTTCACCAATAATAAACATGGCTTGGAGTCGGAGTACTGTTTTATCATCTCGGCTAAATGCGTTCAGAACCACTGAGCGGGCTAAGGTGATCGCTTGGTTATATTGACGGTTTTTTAATAGAATATCGGCTTGTAAAATACGTGCCTGCATATCGAGATTCATATCCCCACGTAACAGGGTCCGGGCGCGATTGATGTTTTCATAAGCGTCATCAAATAACTGAGCATCACTTTGTAGTTGAGCTAGCTGTACTAAACCAATAGGATTGTCTTTAACGACGTTCGCTATTTTATCGAAGGAGTTAACGGCATTTTCTAACTGGTTAGCTTTTAAATGCAACTTAGCTTGAGTTAATAGATATTGGGGATTCATGAATGATGTCTTCATGAGTTTTTGATTGATCCATAATGCATTTTGATAATCTTCTTTAAGCGAAAAAATCTCCATCATCATTTCCAAAATACGGGTGTTTTTGGGATTTTTCTCAAATAGTGGGTTGATCAAGTCATACGCTTCTTCGAGTTTATTTTGCGAGATTTTGTTTTGTGCAACAAATTTAGCCACCTCTAAAGGTGAATAGGTCGGGTTAATTGATTCAAGCATTGTAATAGAGGCGTCAAAACGGTTTTGGTAATACATGATTTGGGCTTGTAGAAAACGAGCGCTAGATAAATTTGGCTCACGTTTTAATACGTTTTGTACTTGGTTAAATGCATCTTCAAGCTTGCGTTCTTGTAATAGCACAGTGGCATTAAGTAAATAAATTTCACGGGGTAGATCGCCAATCACGCCTTCGGCACGTTTAATTTCACTATCCATGACTTGACGTGCTCGCGAAGTGAAGCCGTTTTGCAGTAGTAGTTCAATATGCAATTGTCGCAAATAAGGGTAATCAACATTGTTAAAAAACTCTTCAAACAGTTTCAATGCTTTTCGACTTTCTCCACGATTGTTTAATGACCGGACTTCCAGTAAGTTTAATGTGCTTTGGTCTTCAATAAATACCCGTAATTTACGGATAATAGATTCACATTTGAAACCGCGATCGAGTTTAAAATACAAATTACACAATGTGACTGTAAGTGGTAGTTCTTTCATCACCATTGCGTTGTTCTCTTCTAACACGCGAACCGCATTCGGAAATTGTTCTAACTGAATAAACGCATCCACTAATAGTTTGAGCGCGTTCATATTATTAGATGCTTTTTGTACGTATCGTTGCAAATCACCGGCAGCTTGTTCATAATTTTTTTGAAAGTAAGCGGCAAGGGCATTGATTAAGATAATATCGGTTCGATTAACGCGAATATCTTCGGGTAACAAACTTAAGGTTTGCGTGACTTCTTGATAGAGTTTATTTGCTTGCTCATTATTTTCTTCATTAGTGAGCTGTGCATATAAAAGTTTAGTGAACGGGTCGGGGGTGTCTTTTAGCATGCGTTCAATTAACGTTACTGCTTTTTCTTGCATCCCACCACGTAAGTAAACACTAGCTAATGAACGTTGTATAATGGGGCTGTTGGGACTTTTTGAGTAGGCGAATTCAAATGTTTTTATCGCCCCATCAACATTGTCTTGGAGGAGTAAAAATGTACCTTGAAGGTGTAGAGTTTTGGGATTATCAGCATCTAAGGCTAATGATTCTTGGATCAATGTCGCTGCTTTGCCCCACACATCGTTACTCATATACAACGATGCCATAGAATTTAATAAACGGGTATTTTCTGGCTTTAGTAGTTTCGCTTTTTGGTAGTGCGCAAATGCTAATTCGCTGTTGTTGGTATTGTTGTACGCACTTGCTTGAAGCAAATAAATTTCGAATTTGTTATCGCGGGAGAGGTTTTGCAATGATACCGTGGTGGCTTTTTTAAATTCTTGCACAAAGATATAGGCACGAAGTAAAGGAACGAGTACGATATTGGGATCTGCGCCGGCGAGGAGCGCTTCTTCAAATTCAGTTATAGCTGCATCAGGAAGATTATTGATTAATAACAGGCGGCCAATCAAGATCTTGGATGGTAAATGGTCAGGATCTATATCCAGTGCATTTTTAAGATGAATATAGCTGGTTTCATATTCTTCTTTATTAAAGCTAATGACCGCTTCTTCATAATACGCATAGACCGTATCGGAATTTTCTTGAGCCACTGCATCTGTTGAAAGTACGCATGACACTAAAAGCGCCGCGCAAAATAATCCTTTAAACCACATTTGTTACATCCTGTATCAAATTCAGACAAATTGTATAAAAAAAAACGGTGTTGCTCGCCGCAACACCGTTTTTAGAGTCTAGCTATATAAGGTTATCCGCGGATCTTACGAAAACTTAAGGCTGCAATGCCCAATAATAGAATTGCAATGGATGCTGGCGCCGGCACGTCCGCATGCCCAGTTCGAAATACAAGATTATCAATACCACCAGAACCTGGCATTCTGATCACTAAACGATCGATACCGGTTGCGTTGAATGCGGTACGCTCAAAGCTACCATTACCCGTTTGTGGAACAAATCCGAATGATTTTTCATCGTTTCCCTCATAAAATGAAATACGATTAGTATATATTTCAGAATTAGTATCATTTTCTTCAATATCAAAGAAATCAATGCTTACGATATCAACTAACTGGTCAAAATTAAATTCAAAGAAGCCTGCAGGTTGACCCCCTTCATCATTTGGATCATCACATATAGTCTTACTACAGTCTTGATCTTTACTCTCTTGTATAATCAAGATATTGTTTGGCTGACTAGAACCTTGATAGTCACCTATGTTTAAAGCCGTATATTCAGATTTATAGTCGTTATTTTTATTGTTAAATTCTAAATCGTTATCTTCACTTTTATTATTATTCGTGTCAAAGGCGACTTGTTTGTTGGCAATATCTTTGCCAGAGGAAGTGTTACATATGTTACCTTTTAGCTCTGTATTAGAAGCTTTACCATTCCAGTTACAGCCCGTAATAGTAACACCAAAATTAGCAAGATATTCATCATTGATAATTTGGCCATCAACAATGTTGCTTCCTGTATCGGTCTTGTCGAAGTCAATGACGTTAAATCCTGCTAATGCCGGTGGGGCTGTTAGTGAAAGCGCACCGAATGCAGCTATAACGGTCACTGAACGTGTAAAAAAGTTCATAGGACGATCCTTATCTTAGTTTTAATTGAAATGGCTCACTGTTGAATCACGCATAATTAATCAGTTCAGGAAATTCTAGCAAACATTGTTCCATATTTTTAAAGTTGCTTAATATCAGTGGCTTAAGTGTTTTATAGCGATAGTACAATTAGTTCTGTGTAAAATAATCAGACATTTATCTGACAATTACACAAACACAATATTAATTTACTTCATCACTTGTGTTACATTATCGGCATCAACTAGATGAGATTGAATTATGTCCCCTGTTTCAAAGAAAGGTATTTACCTTCTTCCTAATTTATTAACTACCGCTGGATTGTTTTCTGGATTTTATGCTGTCGTGGCAAGTATGAATGGCCGTTTCGAAGCGGCTGCTGTTGCGATTTTTATTGCGATGATTTTTGATGGCTTGGATGGTCGAGTCGCACGGATCACGAATACTCAAAGCGAATTCGGTGCAGAGTACGATTCTATGGCTGATATGGTGTCGTTTGGCGTTGCTCCTGCATTGGTGGCGTATAATTGGGGCTTTGCTGATTTAGGTAAACTAGGTTGGCTTGCTGCATTTATTTATGTTGCCGGTGGTGCCTTGCGTTTAGCTCGATTCAATACTCAAGTGGGGATTGCAGATCAACGCTTTTTCCAAGGGTTAGCGAGTCCAGCCGCTGCTGGTGTGGTTGCTGGATTTGTGTGGGTGGCGCAAGAATATTCTCTGGCTTCGGATTATCTAAGTTGGATAATGGCTGGGATAACGGCATTGTGCGGTTTATTAATGGTCAGTAATTTTAAGTATAACTCTTTCAAAGAAGTGAATTGGGCAGGCAAAGTCCCATTTGTTGCGTTATTAATCGTCATGTTGGTGTTTGTTGTTGTTGCAACAGAGCCGGCACTTGTACTCTTTGTCGTGTTTGCGTTATATGCCCTCGCCGGCCCGGTCAATACCTTTAGGAGCGTCGATAAAGTACGTTTAGAAGATGTCGTCGGTGATCCTGAAAATGACGTCGACGCAGAGTTTACACAAGATGAAAATAAGCATGATAAGTGATGCAAACAATGGTGACAGTTCTTTCTTCCTCGTTAACCATATAGACTAATCGATAACCTGGATGGCGAAGCTTGATTTTATAACAAGGCATTCGTACATCCAGTTTTTCAGATTTAATGGTTGCCGCAAATAAACGTCTTTTAATGTGTATTTTAAATTCACGGGCAATAAAAGGGATTAGTTGTTTGTATTCATTAAGTGCTTGCTCAAGAAAAAGCAATTTATAAGTATGCAATATTCACCTCCACTCTAGATTTCATATCTAACTGACACTGTCTTGCATGTACCACTTTGATTAGTTCGGCGTTCTCTAAATCGTCTAACATTTTTTCATATAATTCTGCGGGTACACAGTAAAAGTGTGGTTCATTTCGGTTTAAAACAACCACCGGAAAGCCATCTCCTTCAGAGAGAATGGCCGATGGGTTTTTCCTTAGCTGAGATATGCTAGTGGTGCTTTGTGACAATATTGGTCTAATAGTTCGCATAACGTTATCCAGAATAGTTGCTCATAGTTCTTATTTGTTGAAAATTATTGATTTCTGTTTGATGAATTCATACTACATTGTGCTGCAATTGGTGATAACTGTCCTGCTGCCAAAACTGATCGATGAATACAGTAAGCATCTGTAATACCAAAACAAATATCTCGATAAAAACCTCATCTAATCGCGCATGTGTATCGATGCCATCATCACAATTTATTTCCCTATGAATTTCGAGACCTATCCGATGTATTCTTAAATGTCCTTTAATCGGTGGCCTAAACAAGTATGCTATGAAGTCCTTTTTAGAGGGCATGAAATCCCTAGGGAAATAAAAAAGTCTGTCGTCTCTAAATCTATAAAGCCATCTATCGGTTCACAGTCCACCTTAATTGATAATAAATTGTGCCCATTTGCCGGTTAAATAAGCAATTAAAAAATAGATCGCACTTTTTTGAAATTTTGTTTAGTTAAAGCATTGACTTATCGACCGGGTCGAGTAGAATGCGACTCCTCGTTGTGGAGAGGTGGGTGAGTGGCTGAAACCAGTTCCCTGCTAAGGAACCGTACGTTAACTCGTACCGAGGGTTCGAATCCCTCCCTCTCCGCCATTTGTTTGAATGGTTGAAGAGTACAACGGAATAGTTTTAGTGCGCGTGCGTAGCTCAGCTGGATAGAGTACCTGGCTACGAACCAGGCGGTCGGAGGTTCGAATCCTTCCGCACGCGCCAATTATAAACGAACCACCTTAATGGGTGGTTTTTTTATGTCTGGGATTTATGCTAACGCCCTAAGCCTCCATTCTAAAGCCCCCAACCCAACCAAAAAACTCACAATCCGACCAATATCGTCTAATATTTACCTAGTTAAAGTGATTATTTATGCATAAGTTCTGCATAATCGTAAATTGGTCTTACCATTTATTAATGGCTAACGGGATATTGATGGGGTTTAATCTATCATTATGTTTTATATGGTTTTTATTTTAAGTGTTATACTTTTTTACACCTTGATAACAAATCTTTAGCGAATGTAAACTCATCAAAAAGTAGCAAATTGGTAAAAAAACATTGTGTTTTTATTCATAGATTGGTACAAAGTACGCACCAAAATAATGTGGAGTGTATTATGAATACACCAACTATGTCTGAACAGTTGCTTGAGGCGGCCTCACTTTTAGTGGCGGGTATGTCTAGCGTGTTCCTGTTTTTAAGTGTGTTGATTGTGAGTGTGAAGCTCATTACCAAATTTGTCGAGGCGTTTCCAGAGCCTGCTGCAACCACTTATGCGACGCCACGCCCAGCGCCTGCTGCGTCCACCAATACAGCAAATCATTCAGCCAATCAAGCTGTGACTAATCAACAAGATGTGATCACCGCGATCACACACGCTGTGTCTGCCTATCGGCAGGGCAATCAGCCATCATCTAAGTAGGAACCACTATCATGACTAAACCATTAGCGTTAACTGAGCTAGTCTTACGTGATGCCCACCAGTCCTTGTTAGCTACGCGTATGCGTATTGACGATATGTTACCGATTGCCGCAGAGCTGGATAAAGTCGGCTACTGGTCGGTTGAATCTTGGGGTGGGGCGACCTTCGATAGTTGCATTCGTTACTTAGGTGAAGATCCTTGGGATCGTATTCGTCAATTAAAAGCAGCCATGCCCAACACCAAACACCAAATGTTGTTACGTGGTCAAAACCTATTAGGCTATCGTCATTATGCTGATGACGTCGTATCGAAATTTGTAGAACGTGCCCATACCAATGGTGTTGACGTGTTCCGTATTTTTGATGCGATGAACGATGTTCGTAACCTAGAAACAGCGGTTAAAACGGCGGTTGAAGTAGGCGCACACGCTCAAGGGACGATTTCTTATACCGTCAGCCCAGTTCATAATCTAAGATTATGGTTAGATATGGCCAAACGCCTTGAAGATATGGGCGTTCACTCTATCTGTATCAAAGATATGGCGGGTTTGTTAAAGCCGTATGACTGCAAAGAGCTCATCACCGAATTAAAGAAAACCGTCAACGTTCCTATTGCCATGCAATGTCATGCAACAACGGGTTTATCTACTGCAACCTACCAAGTTGCCGTCGATGCTGGCATTGATATGTTAGATACTGCCATTTCCAGTATGAGTATGACCTATGGGCATACTGCGACGGAAACTATGGTGGCGATCGTCGAAGGTACTGATCGTGATACGGGAATTAATCTAGAAGGCTTAGAGGGTATCGCCTCTTATTTCAGAGAGGTTCGTAAAAAATATGCGGCTTTTGAAGGTGCGTTAAAAGGCGTCGATGCGCGCATTTTAACAGCCCAAGTACCTGGCGGCATGTTAACTAACATGGAAAGCCAACTACGTGAACAAAACGCGGCTGATAAAATGGATGAAGTACTCAAAGAGATCCCTCGTGTGCGTGAAGATCTTGGTTTTATCCCTCTAGTCACACCGACCTCGCAAATTGTGGGTACGCAAGCGGTAATCAATGTACTTACTGGCGAACGTTATAAGTCCATCACCAAAGAAACGGCTGGTGTCTTAAAAGGTGAATACGGTGCAACTGCTGCACCAGTCAATGCCGAATTACAAGCTAAAGTACTCGGTGATGATAAACCGATTACTTGTCGTCCTGCGGATATACTTGAGCCCGAGTTAGCTAATTTAGAAGCTGAATTAGACGAATTAGTCGCTGCTGAAGACGCCACCTTAGCTGAGCAAAAAGTGGATGATGTCTTGACCTATGCGTTATTTCCACAAGTCGGATTTAAATTCATTAAAAACCGTAACAACCCAGACGCCTTTGAGCCAGCCCCAGTAGCCCCTGTTGAAACGCCGGCAGGCACGGTTCAATCTGCCACGGGTGAAGAACATTACAGTGTACGTGTCAACGGCACTGATTACGCTGTTACGGTTGCTCCAGATGGTCAATTAACCGATGCAAAAGCGGTCAACGTAACCGCTATTGATGCCGGTGGTAATGCGGGTGTGGCTAGCACAGCAAGCCCAAGCGGTATTAGCGAGACCATCAACGCGCCACTTGCCGGTAACATATTTAAGTTGTTGGTGCGTGTAGGCGACCAAGTAAACGACGGTGACGTGGTGATGATCATGGAAGCGATGAAGATGGAAACCGAAGTTCGCTCACTGCACACTGGTATCGTAAATAGTGTTGATGTGAGTGAAGGCGATGCCGTGCAAGCGGGTCAAGCCATCATTACACTAGGATAACATCATGGAAAAACTGCAAATTTTATGGCAATCAACCGCCATACCTCATTTCGAAATGGGGCAAATTATCATGATGTTGGTCGGTTTTGGTCTGTTATACCTCGCCATTGTCAAAAAATTCGAACCCTTGTTACTATTGCCGATTGGTTTTGGTGCGTTGCTAACTAATATTCCATTAGCTGGCTTTAGTGAAGCCGGTGGTTTATTGCATTATATCTACTACGTGGGCGTTGATACGGGGATCTTCCCGTTATTGATTTTTATGGGCGTGGGGGCGATGACAGATTTTGGGGCGCTAATTGCTAATCCTAAAACTTTGTTATTAGGCGCTGCTGCGCAGTTTGGTATATTTGCGACTTTGTTTGGTGCCATTGCATTGAATGCCGTACCAGGTTTTGAGTTTACCCTACAAGATGCCGCTGCGATTGCGATTATCGGTGGGGCAGATGGTCCGACTGCGATTTTTTTAGCATCTAAATTAGCACCTGAGTTACTCGGTGCAATTGCTGTTGCTGCCTATTCATACATGGCCTTGGTACCGATTATTCAACCGCCGATCATGAAAGCACTAACGACGCCAGAAGAACGTCAAATCAAGATGAATCAGTTACGAGTAGTGTCTAAACGCGAAAAAATCATTTTTCCGTTAGCCGTGTTGTTTTTGACTATATTGGTATTGCCAAGTGCGACGCCGTTAGTTGGCATGTTCTGCTTAGGCAACTTGATGAAAGAGTCTGGTGTAGTAGACCGTTTGAGCAACACAGCACAAAACGAACTGATTAACATTGTGACCATTTTCTTAGGTTTAGCAGTCGGTTCTAAATTATCGTCAGAAGCGTTCTTGACGGTTGAAACCTTAGGGATCCTTGGTTTAGGTGCGGTAGCGTTCTCAATTGGTACTGCTGCTGGCGTGATCATGGCAAAAATCTTAGGTAAGTTCAGCAAAGAGCCGATTAATCCATTGATTGGTGCTGCAGGCGTTTCAGCCGTCCCTATGGCTGCGCGAGTAGTCAACAAGGTGGGTCTTGAAGCTAATCCGCATAACTTCTTGTTAATGCACGCAATGGGCCCTAACGTGGCGGGTGTACTTGGTTCGGCGGTAGCGGCGGGTATCTTGCTGGCGCTAGTGGGTCCGTAATTGCTAAGCTAACAAAATATAAAAAACGAAATGACATAAATGAAGCAAACCCCGAAAGTTAGACAAAACCTTCGGGGTTTTTATTATTAAAACTTCAACATCGAATTATGTGCATAGATCAGTTTTTGCGCACTGGGATGCTGGGGTGCTGTAAATAGCGTTTGGGTGAGATTGCTCTCAACAATTTGACCGCCGCTCATCACGATAGTACGGTCAGCCATGTGTCTTACTATACCCAAGTTATGTGAGATAAAAATAAAGGCTAAGCCGAGTTCTGCTTGAAGTTTGAGTAACAAGTTCACGGTTTGTGAGCGTACAGACGGATCTAACGCCGCAAAAGGCTCATCTGCCACTATCACTTGTGGATCTAATATCAATGCTCTAGCCAATGCGACACGCTGTTGTTGACCGTCTGAGAGCATGTGCTTATAAAAATAATAATAATCCGGCATCAAACCGACCAAAGACAAAGTTTGCATGACTTTTTCAAGCCGCATAGCCGGACTTAATTGCGTATTTAAGCGCAAGGGCTCGTCGAGCATCGACCCAACTGAAATACCGGGGTTCAAGGATTCAGCAGAATGGCGAAACACCATTCGAATATTATTAGCGCGTGCTTTTGATTGGTGTGTACCGATCGGCTGACCGTTGAGTATAATCTCTCCTGAGGAGGGTTTAACCGCACCGACAATCAATTTGGCTAATAACGATTTACCTGAATCATTACTGCCGATAATCGCTAAGGTTTCACTCTCGTTAACATGCAAATCAACAGGGCCGAGTACAAAGTCAGAGCGCGGACTAAAATATTCCCAACGTTTGGGTGGATTATAGGTCAGTTGTTGAATACGTAATAATGGTGTCATACCGGCTCCACATGCATAGGATAATGGCATCGATAGGTGTGCTGGTTGATCGAGCGTTCTGTGGGCATTTGCACACATTCTTTCGCAGCGCGAGGACAACGCGGGCCTAAACGGCAGCCAATGGGCAAATGTTGCAACGTTGGGATGGTCCCATCCAGGGCGACTAGCATTGATTTCGGTTTTAAATCAGGACTAAAACTTGGAGCACTGTCCATCAACGCCTTTGTGTACGGGTGCAAAGGGCGTCGGCGCATTGCTTTCATTTTACCCGATTCGACCGTTTGTCCACAATACAGTACCGTCATCGAGTGTGCCATCGCAGAAATGGCCAGTAAATCATGGCTCACAAACAAGATACTTAAGTTGCGGGTTTTATTTAAGCGCGTAAACAACGCGAGAATTTGTTTCTTGGTGTTGGTTTCCATGCCTCGGGTGGGATCATCTGCAATCAACAACGTAGGTTGTGACACTAACGCCATCGCAATCATGAATTTTTGGCAAATGTCGGCAGAGACCTCATGGGGGTATTTGTTAATACACTCCTCTACATGTTGAATACCCACTTTATGCAATATTTTATGGGAAATACTTAGACGTGACGCATAGCGCTGCCAAGCATATCGACCTTCGATAAATTCTCTAGGCACACTTTCGAGCATTTGATCTTTTAGTTTAGCGGATGGATCAAGTGCAGCCATCGGATCTTGAAATATCACTGCAATGTCACGTCGCATAATTGCTTGGCGTTGTGCACGTGTCATTTTAATTAAATTTTGACCGCGCCATGTTAAGCGATCAGCCGTCACTATCCATTGAGGTGGCAAAGCCCCTGAAATAGCACGGACAATCAGGCTTTTGCCTGAGCCCGATTCGCCGACAAGTGCGCGGATTTCATTTTCTTGGATAGTCAAACTGACTTTATCCAACGCCTTAATCAAGACCCCGTTACTTTCAATTTCTAAAGTAAGATTTTTGATATCAAGAATAATCATCAGTGCGTCAACCTATTGCGGAGTGCTGAACGCAACCCATCACCCACGATATTAATTGAAAGCACCATTAAAAATATTGTTAATCCAGGTAATAAAATATTCCAAGGCGCGATATAGACGGTAGATAATCCCTCTGCGATCATGACACCTAGTTCAGGCATCAAGGTTTGTGCGCCTAAATTTAAAAATCCCAACGCAGATATATCCAGAATTGCGACCGAAATGGCGAAGGTCCCTTGCACGATTAATAACTCCACCATATTAGGCAAAATATTATACAAAAACACTTGGGTTAAATTGGCACCATCAAGACGCGCCGTTTTAATATAATCTTTGTTCATCTCTTCACGAACAAAATCACGTGTCAAATGCACAAATCTTGGCACTAATGCCAAGCCAATAGCTAACATCGCATTAGTTAAACCGGTGCCTAATATTGCCACAATAATAATGGCGATTAACAAGGTGGGAGTCAGCATTAAGATATCTAAAACGTGGTTAATAAAACTCGAGCGTAGCCCTTTTGACATACCGGCCACAACGCCCATTGCGACACCTAAACCAAGGGCAATAAAGACAGTTAAAATACTCGAAAAAAGGGTGACTTGGGTACCATAAAATAAGCGTGTCAACATATCTCGACCCAGGGCATCTGTCCCTAGCACATGCAATATACTGCCATTATCGTCCCATGCAGGGGGAATCAACAACGTATTAGTGTGTTGGGTTGTCGGTGCATAAGGACTGAGTAAGGGGCCCGCAATTGCTACAATAATAAATAGGGTCAATATCACCAAGCCAAACACAGCAACATGGCGCTGTTTGAATTCACGCCAAGTAGCGCCTAACGGTGTTGGATGGAGTTCTTCTTCGTACAAATTAGCGTCGAGCATAAGCAAACCTATCTCGGGTGGGATCAATCAATTGACTGATGCATTCTAAACTCATGGTAATAATGACCACCACCACAGACACTAACAACATACCAGTACGGATCGCTGGATAATCCCGCTCATAAATGGCTTGAATTAACCAATCACCAATGCCGGGCCAAGAGAAAATTGTTTCTACTATCATAACATTGGTGACTAAGGTGGAGATCTGCACTGCGAGGATCGGTAATACTGGCAACAAGGCGTTGCGTAAAACATGCCGAAAGAAAATTGTTTTGGCAGGTAATCCGCGTGTTTGAGCCGATTTGATGTATTGTGTTTCTAATACATCAGCGACAGAACGTCGAGTTGTGCGTAAAAACACTGCAAAGGCAATAAACGACACTGATAATGTAGGTAAGATTAAATGTTGCACCGCATTGTTAAAAGCAAAGCGTTTGTTTTCAATGTCAGCGACTAAAATATCCACTAAAATAAATCCACTATAGTGAGGCACATTAAATAACAAACTCAAGCGACCTGACATCGGTAACCATTGCGCTTGTAAGCTAATCAACAGAATAAGTAATAATGCGAGCCAAAAAACAGGAAATGAGTACATGATCATACTGGAGGACATGAATATATTATCGATTTTTTTGTGGTAATTCATACCAGCCAAAAAACCTAATGGGATCCCCAATATTAACGCGATGGTAACGGCGTAAATACTTAACTCTAATGTCGCCGGTAATAAGCGCATGATATCTTGATATAAAGGCTTGCCGGTAGCAAAGCTCACGCCCCATTCGCCTGCGAGTAAAGCTTGCACGTAATACCAAAACTGCATGAATATATTGGTTTGTTGACTGCTCAACATTAAGAACGGTTGGCTGTCTAGTTTATTTGCCCCCATCAAATTGGTGATGGGATCACCGGGGAAGAAATATGCTAAGCCAAAGGATAACATGACCAGTATTAGCAAGGTTAGGAATGTTAAATTAAAATACCGAATTAATGTCCTAATCATGGTCGAACCTCATCGCTTACAACGACTGCGGAAGAGGTCATCGATGGCGTTGGTGAGGGGACCGTTTTGGTCACACCTTCAAAGCGAATACTGCCATAAGGATTGATCGACAAACCTTGTAATTCTGCATTTTTGACTTGATAACGTTTAGCATGAGCGATGGGCAGTAATGGTATTTCTTTTGCGATCATGTTATTTGCCTTCGCATACAAAATGGCACGTTTATCTTCGTTTGAGATTTTAATCGCTGAGTTGACTAGCGCATCAAATTCAGGGTTGCACCACATCGCGCGATTCGTTCCTGAAGGGATCGCATCACAACTGAGTAAGGGGCGATAGAAGTTATCGGGATCACCGTTATCAGCGGACCAACCAATCAATACGCTATCGTGTTCACCTTGATTTAGTTTGTCTCGAAAGGTATTCCAATCATAGGTTACGATAGTGGCATCAATGTCGACGGCTGCAAGATAACTTTTGATTAACTGCGCCATACGCTGAGCATCAGGATTATAAGCACGTACTACTGGCATTGCCCAAATGGTCATTTTAAACCCTTTAGCAATACCGGCCTTGTCTAATAGCTCACGAGCGCGCATCGGGTTATAGTTAATTTCTTTTATATCATTATTGTAAGCCCAAGACGATGGTGGGATTAATGAGCGTGCACGTGACGCCGAGTTGAAATACACGGCATCAAGAATCGAATTTTTATCAATCGCCAAGGCTAAGCCACGGCGGACATCAGCTTGGTCGAATGGCGGTTTGGTGGTATTAAATGCCCAAAATCCAACATTTAAACCAGGTGCTTCTTGCACTACGATATTTGGATCTGCTTGCATGATGGTGATTTCTGCCTGTGAGGGATAAGCAATACTGTCACATTCTCCTGTGCGGAGTTTTGCAAAACGAATCGAGCTAGACGGCGTAATGTCATAAATAAGTTGATCCGTTAACGGCACATTTTTCCAATACTGAAGATGCGGGAGTAGGCGGATGAACTGATTTTTTTGGTACTCATCAAATCTAAATGGTCCTGTTCCAATCGGATAAAAATCAATCCTCTCTGGCTGCTTGGTGACCATCAAGTATTCACCATATTGCTGGGATAATATCACTGCAAAATCGGTCGCTAAATTGGCTAGAAATGATGAATCGCGTTCAAATAATTTGATTTCAATGCGGTAACCGTTAATGCGGTCGATACTCGCAATGGTGTGGGCTAAATTCAGGCTCGAAAAATACGGGTAAGTCGCATCGTTCACATCATGGTAAGGATGGTCATCATTCAACCAGCGCTGAAAACTGAAAATAACATCATCAGCATTAAAATTACGGCTGGGAGTAAAATACTCTGTTTGATGAAATTTCACATTGCGACGGAGTTGAAAGGTATAGGTTAAGCCATCATCAGAAACCAACCAACTACTAGCTAATCCCGGTTGAATTCGACCAGTATTAGGATCAAACTCTAATAAACGACTGTATATTTGATGGGCATTCACATCTGCAGTTGTCGAGGACGTATCTAACTGGGGATTGAAATAGCTCGGGTTACTTTCTGAACAGTAAATGACGCCAGCAGGCGCAGTACCGGAAATACTCGAGTCAGTGCATCCCGTTAACAGCGCAACGGACAGCGCAACGAACAAGGACACTAACAGCCGTAAACTGGCTGTGTAATTAAAACTGATAAGCCGATTGGCTAATTCGCTCATGAATGACTCTCTTGACCTTCATCTAATAGGCTGTATTTTTTTAAATATCCACGCAGTTGATGGTAGGTTAGCGATAATTTTTCAGCGGTTTTCTTTTGATTATACTGACTGTCTTTAAGTGCTTGTTTAATCATATTAATTTCAAATGCTTGCGAACGAGCTTTTAAATCTAAAGGAAACGTTAACGAGCCGCTATTGTCGGTCGGTTGACCACTCAATGTCAACGGCTGATGCACAGTATTTACTGTACTGTGAGGAAATGTCGATGGTGGTGTGGCTTCACTGACTTGATTTTCAGTCTCAGCGCGTAATACTTGTGGTGTGGAGACTTTAATGCGCTGCTGTGGTCGAAAGACTGACTCGAAAGGGTCAAGGATTATCTGATGTACCGGAACATGGGCGTTGTTGTTACGATAGACAGCCCGTTCTACGACATTTTTTAATTCCCGCACATTGCCTGGCCAGGCATATTGCATTAAGGTATCTTGCGCTTTGCTACTAAACCCGCTAAATAATTCCATGTCTAGTTCACGTGCCATGTTGATGGCAAATTGTTCAGCCAAAATCATGATGTCTTCGGGGCGTTCACGTAAAGGCGGGATAGTGATGACATCAAAGGCTAAACGGTCTAATAAATCAGCTCTAAATTCGCCATTGGCAGCGAGTGTAGGGAGATCTTCATTGGTCGCCGCCACTAAGCGCACATCTACTTTGACAGTCTTGGAGCCACCAACACGCTCAAATTCACCGTATTCCACCACTCGCAGAAGTTTTTCTTGGATCATGGCAGAGGTATTGGCTAATTCATCTAAAAATAACGTGCCATTATGGGCAATCTCAAAGCGGCCTTCACGACGTTTACTCGCCCCAGTAAATGCACCTGCTTCATAGCCAAATAACTCACTTTCGAGTAAGCTTTCGTTTAATGCGGCGCAATTGAGTTTTTGATAATGCTGATCCCATCGCGTCGAAAGATAGTGCAAACGCGCAGCGATGAGTTCTTTACCTGTGCCGCGCTCACCAATGACTAATACTGGTTTATTCAGAGGCGCGATTTGTGATATTTGCTCAAGCACTTCTAAAAAGACATTCGCTTGGCCAATCAAATTATCTTGTTTGCGAAAGCGACTCATGGGGATCCTTATGATTTGGTCATTTAGACTAAATATTAGTGTAATTCATTAAGGGGTAAAAAGGCGAATTGTTTTTGATTTTTTATTTATTGCTTATTATCAATAGCTTGAACTTTAATGTTGAGTTGGCACGATAGTTGGATGCAATATGAGTAGTTCACTGAGGAGTAACTTATGAGTATATTTTCACGTTTTACCGATATCATTAATTCTAATATCAATGCGATTTTAGACAAGGCCGAAGATCCACAAAAAATGGTTCGCCTAATTATTCAAGAAATGGAGGACACGTTGGTCGAAGTTCGTTCTGCATCAGCTAAAACCATTGCGACCAAAAAAGATATCCAAATGCAGATTGATAAGTTGCAATTTCAAGCCAATGATTGGTCTGCAAAAGCCGAGTTAGCGATAACTAAAGACCGCGAAGATTTAGCTCGCGCTGCATTACAAGAACGCAGCAAGTGCAACGATACGGCGATAGTATTGGTCAAAGAGTTGGACAATATCGATACGCAGTTATCTAAGCTACAATTAGAAACGGGGCAGTTACAAGAAAAATTAGCGGATGCCAAAGCGCGCCAAAAAACGATCTTGCTACGTCAATCTACCGCGACGTCACGTCTTGATGTGAAAAAGACGTTGGATAGCGCGAAAGTAGAAGATGCGATGGGACGTTTTGAGCAGTACGAACGTAAAATCAATGATATTGAAGCGCAAGTTGATGCGTATGACTTGGGAAAAAAATCACTGAATGATGAATTCGCTGAGCTACAAGCCGATGATAAAGTGGAAAATGAATTAGCGGCGCTTAAAGCCCAATTAGCAAAAAAAGCCAAATTAGAAAATTAGAAAATTAGAACGTCAAAGAGGAAAAGATAATGGAAGAATTTTTTATAGTAGCCATCGGCGTACCCATGATTTTGTTCATGTTATTTGTGGCGCCGACGTGGTTAATATTACATTATCGAGGTAAACGTCAAATAAATAAGGGCTTGTCCGAGAACGATTATAAAGATTTACAAATGTTAGCGGATAAAGCGGAGAAAATGTCGGAACGTATTAACACCCTAGAGACGATCCTTGATTCAGAAGCGCCACAGTGGAGACATAAAGTATGAATGCTGTAAAAAGTTTATACCGTAACCCCGATGATAAACGCATTGCCGGTGTCTGTTCAGGTATTGCCGATTACTTTGGTATTGAAACTTGGTTAGCTAGAGTATTAACGGTCACGGCATTTTTCTTACTAGCGGGTCCGTTTGTCATTATTGTGTATATTGCATGTTGGTTTATTTTGGATGTTCGTCCTGACCATATTCAAGTCGATACCAGTAATGTTGTGGGTATGGAAGGTAATACAGGGAAAGGTTGGTATCCGAATGCGAAGCATAAGATTTCGATCAAACAAAAAGTATGGCAAAAAGGCCAAGCGCCGTCTACAGCATTTCATGAAGTAAAAGCGATTTTTGATGATAGTGAGCGTCGACTTCGTGATGTGGAAAGCTATGTAACGAGTAAAGCATTTCAATTAGACCGGGAACTTAGCAAGCTGTAATCGTTTCTTTGCGGTTTTTTGATCCTACCCAATCTCAACGCGTATCAATCACATATAAATTACTGTGAGAGTGTACTGATGCGTTTAGAGATTAGTTGTCAAGATAGATTAGGGATTGCGCAAGATGTACTGGAGTTATTGCGTGCACATCAAATTGATTTACGCGGCATCGAGATCAATGAATCAGGTAAGATCTACCTGAGTTTTCCAAATATTGATTTTGCCGACTTTCAACAATTCATGCCTAAAATCAGGCGAATAGATGGTATTGATGATGTCAAAACGACACTATATATGCCGATCGAGCGCGAACGTAATGAATTACGCGCGATGATCCAAACCATGCCGGATCCGGTTTTCTCTATTGATACTAAAGGGCGCATTGTCTTATTTAATGATGCTGCAAAATTTAGTGTGGATAACGACGTTGATTTACTCAACCAAGCAGAAATAGATGAATGGGTATCGGGTTTCAAGTTTGAAAAATGGCTCGACAGTAAAGAAACTCTTGCGCAAACACATAAAGTCAAATTTGTGCAACAAGATTATATAGCAGACATTTTGCCTGTGTTGGTACCTGATAGTGACGATCAAGATATTTTGGCAGGGGCGGTGGTTATCCTTAAATCTGAATTACGTTTAGGTCAGCAGTTTAATACCTTTCATAAAAAAGAAGCAGAGAGCTTTGATAAATTTTATGCCAATTCACTAGCAATGCGAAAAGTCATAAACGAAGCAAGTCGCATGGCTGATCTTGATGGGCCATTATTAATCTTTGGCGAGACGGGCACAGGCAAAGAACTCATTGCTCGTTCCTGCCATGAAGCTTCAAGTCGTGCTGAGGGGCCATTCTTGTCATTAAATTGTGCCACCCTCTCAGATGATATTGCAGAAACAGAATTATTTGGCAGTGCGGTCAATGCATTTGGCAATACTGAAGCCAAGCAAGGCTTATTGGAGCAGGCGCAAGGCGGCACATTGTTATTGGATGAAATTGCTGATATGTCTTTGCAATTACAAGGTAAACTACTGCGTGTTATAGAAGATGCAGAGTTTCGTCGTGTTGGTGATGATGCGCCGATCGGAGTGGATGTGCGATTGATGTGCACGACGAGTAAAGATCTCGGTTTGTTAGTCGAATCGGGTCGTTTTCGTCAAGATCTCTATTACCGCTTAAACGTATTAAGTCTAGTGATGCCTGCATTGCGCGAGCGTAAACAAGACATCATGCCGTTAACGGAAGCATTTTTAAAACAACATTGCGTCAAATTAGGGCGGAATATTGCTAAATTGAGCAAGTCTTGTGTCGATTATCTGAACACTTATCCGTGGCCGGGTAATGTGCGTCAATTACAAAATGCACTGTATCGTGCGTTGACCTTGTTAGAAGGCAATGAGATCACCAAAGAGCACATTCATTTACCGTCTTGTGCGACGACCGTCAGTTATATAGACGAAAACTTTGAAGGGACATTGGATCAAGAAGTGAAGAAGTTTGAAAAAGACTTACTCAAAAAACTGTATCCATCTTATCCAAGCACGCGTCAATTAGCGCGTAAACTCGGTCTATCCCATACTGCGATTGCTAACAAGCTACGCGAATATGGGATCAATAAAGCGACGATTAAAATTTAAAGTTGTTTGATAGGTAATTCGGTCGTATTTTTGACCTGTTTCATTGCAAAAGTCGAGCTGACGTGTTCTACACAGGGTAGATGCGTCAGTGTCGATTTCAATAACTGCTCGTATTCTTCAATGCTCTCAACAATCACTTTCAACAAATAATCTTTCTCACCGCTAGTCGTATGGCACTCCACGATGGCATCGATCTCTTGTACCGCATGTTCAAAATCAGTCAGCGAATCGCCATCATGGTTTTTGAGGGTGATATAAATAAACACAGACACGCCCAAATTAAGTTTTTTACAGTCAAGTAGGGTGACTTTTTGCCGGATCAAACCATCGGCTTCCATTTTTTTCACGCGACGCCAGCAAGGGGTGTGAGATAAACCCACTTTTTGGCTAAGATCAGCCATCGAAATCGTTGCATCTCGTTGCATGACTCTCAGAATTTCACGATCAAACTTATCTAACTTCATGACTTAGGTTCTATATTATTATAAGACTTAGGATATATATCCTAAAGTTAGCTTGAAAGCAACAGTTTCACATAGCAAAAAATCACTTCACAAATCGATTAGCAATCCTTATCCTTAGCTAGTTTTGTATTATATGGTTCCCTTCAGGGATCGACACATTTATTTATTTCATCCAATTCATAAGGATAGTCATGGCACTATTTCAACATCCGGCATTCGATAATCATGAACATGTCGCGTTTCATCAAGATCCGGTTTCGGGATTACGTGCCATTATTGCTGTGCATAATACGAATCTGGGTCCGTCATTAGGGGGATGTCGTATGTATCCTTACGCGACAGATGAGGAGGCAATCACGGATGTATTACGTTTAGCTAAAGGCATGACGTATAAAGCCGCATTGGCCAATTTGCCCATGGGCGGCGGTAAGTCGGTGATCATTGGTAATACCCATACCGACAAATCACCCGCATTGATGCGTGCGATGGGCGCATTTGTGGAGTCTCTCGGTGGACGCTATATCGTCGCTGAAGATTCAGGGATTGCAGTCAGTGATGTACACTTAATGGCGGAAAACACCCAGTATGCCGGTGGCTTGAACGCCAAATTCACTTATGAAGGCGAGCCGTCTGATGGTAATCCGGCTCCTTCTACTGCGTATGGAACATTTGTAGGCTTAAAAGCCGCAGTCGATTTTGCCCTAGGTAAAGACCTCAGTGAATTGACGGTTGCCATCCAAGGGGTAGGGCAAGTGGGTTATCGATTGGCACAGCATTTACATAATGCCGGGGCTAAATTAATCATTGCCGATACATACGAACCTGCTGTGGCAAAAGCTCAGCTAGAGTTTGGCGCGCGCGTGGTGGATATTCATGAGATCCATGCTGTGGCATGTGACGTATTTGCACCCTGTGCATTAGGTGCGAGTATTAACCCTGATACGATTAACGATATAAAGGCTAAAGTCATTGCCGGTGCCGCGAACAATCAGCTATTAACAGAAGACTTGGGACAGGTGTTGCATGACAAAGGCATTACCTATGCACCTGATTATATCATTAATGCGGCGGGGATCATCGATATTCATCATCAGCAGGTCGACAGCACTCCCGAAAAAATGAAAGCGCATATTGAAATGATTGGTTCGACGTTGACACAGATTTTCGAGTTGGCGCAAGAGCAACAACTCGGGACGAATGTGGTTGCTAATCAGTTGGCTGAAGTAAAATTTGCAAAATAACGGTTCCACAGGCATAATGCGCGCTCTTCAATGGTAAGTCTCTGGTCCTCTCGCAATGCTATTTTGTGAACTCGGTCAGACCCGGAAGGGAGCAGCCGTAGCAATTGACTCATGTGCGCGGATGTGGCTGGAGATTTGCCACCCAAATCCCTCTTTAAGCACCATAATTCACGATGTGAAGCATGCCAAACCGTGAAGTTGGGTAGTATCTAAGCAAATAAAACATCCTGTCATCATTTAGTGACAAATTTATGACGATTCTTTCAAAAAACAGACATATAGATGTTTTTTTGTGTAAAACCTTGGTCTGACAGGTATTTTTTGTTACAAATAATTCCCAAAACATATAAAAAAAACTGAACTTATCCTAAATGCTGCAAACAGATGGTTGACCGCACCCTGTACTTGTGATTATTATGCAGGGAGGTGTGACATCTTACCAGAGTCCACCGCTTTTTATAAAAAGTCGTTATAACGACACAATTTCACTATTTTATTTTGAATTAGTGCCCTAGGGAGACATATAATGTTTACAAACACAAAATTAGCAAAGTCTATTCAGTTAGCGATTGCGTTTGGTGCCGTATCTGGCCTAAGCCTTTCAACTGCTGCTTTAGCTCAAGATGCTGACGAAGCGGAAGCTGAAACAGTAGAAAAAATCCAGGTAACTGGTTCACGTATCAAACGTGCAGACATGGAAGGTGCATTACCTGTTACTGTTATCGATCGCGCAGCGATTGAATTTTCAGGTCAAACTTCTGTAGCTGACCTGTTACGTAACACTTCTTTTAACTCGACTGGTTCTTTCCGTCCACAGTCTGGTTCATCTTCTCAAGGTGTTTCTCAGATCAACCTACGTGGTCTTGGTGCTAGCCGTTCTTTAGTATTAGTTGATGGTCGTCGTCTTGCACGTTCACCTTCTACTGGTGCGACTCAAGATTTGAATGGTATCCCAGCTGCTGCAGTTGAGCGTATCGAAATCCTGACTGACGGTGCATCTGCGGTATATGGTTCTGATGCAATCGGTGGTGTTGTTAACATCATCACTCGTAAAGATTTCAACGGTGTTGAATTAAAAATTGGTGCTGCTCAGGTAGACGTTGAAGGTGGTGACCGCGAAGAAGGTTCAATCATTTTCGGTACATCTTCAGATAAAGGTTCTATGTTAGGTGGTGTTTCTTGGAACAAACGTGACATTATTTTTGCACGTGCATTTGATTGGTACTCACCAGGTGGTTCATTCTACTCACAAAACTTCTCAATCTCTGAAACTAGTGATTACCTATCTGATTGGAACATTAACGATCGCTTATCTTACAATGCTGATGGTTCTCAAATTGATAATAATGCAGATGGTGAATTAACTAGCGCTGATTTACGTTATAACTCATGGTCACGTATCCCAGGTGCGTGTGACCAAGGTGAATTCAGATCAATTGCATATAGCCCAGCTGTTGATGGTAACCGTTGTGGATTTAACTTTGCTTCTGTATCTGCTGATGAAGCGTCAACAGGTAACGTTGGTTTCTTCTTAAACAGCCGTTATGAAATCAATGATGATTGGTCAATATTCTCTAACATGAATATCTCTAAGTCATCTTCATTTGGTCGTTATGCGCCTTCTTTAGCATTCACAACTGTTGATGCTGACAGTGCAAACAACCCAACTAACCCTAATAGCCCATATTTCTTAGAAAACTATGCGCCAGAAGCGGTACCTGTTGATATCCTTCATCGTTTTGCTGGTTTAGGAAATCGTGACAATGATGTTGATAACTATTTGTCTGACCTTTTAGTTGCTGTCGAAGGCGACATCGATGGTATATTGGTTGAGTTCGGTGTTCGTCGTAACAAATCACGTACTTATGACATTGGTCGTAACTATGTAACTATTCCAATTGCAGAGCAGTACATGAACGAAGGCACTTACTTAGTTGGTGATTTGGATCGTAATCCTGCTGAAGTATTAAACTCAATGAAAGCGACTATCTCACGTATTGGTGATTATAACCAAGACGAAGTGTTCGGTTCTGTTCAGTTTGATTTGTTCGACATGGATGGTGGCACAGCAGTGGCTATCGTTGGTGGCGAATGGCGTGATATCTTCTACAATGACCAATATGATTCATTGTCAGAAGGTGGCGTAATCGGTGGTTCTGCTGGTAACTCTGCGGGTGGTACTCGTCAAGTTAAAGCGGCATACGAAGAAGCAGTATTCCCAGTACAAGACAACTTAGAAGTCACTACTGCTGCTCGTTACGACAGCTACAACGATTACGGTTCAGATGTATCTCCTAAGGTATCTGTACGTTATAACCCAATTGATG
>JAQXDG010000042.1 GCA_029251505.1 Glaciecola sp.
GTATTAGCATGTGTCTATTGTAATTGGATAGGACATCAGTATATCTATGCAATAAATAGTATCGAGTTTGATACGCCGTTGTGGGTGCAAGGGGAAGTGACGACATTACAAAATACGGATCATCGTTTAAGTAAAAAGAGCACGGTAGTACTGCGTGTTACCCACATTAATACCGCTGAAGTGAGGCCTATGCTAATACGCGTAAATTGGTATTACCCTAAAGCTAATTTACGTCAAGGACAACACTGGCAATTACTGGTGAAATTAAAACCTGCGCGAGGGTTAGCCAATCAGGCTGGTTTTGATTATCAACGCTACTTAATTGGTCAGCATATTGTCGCGACAGGTTACATTAAATCGCATGCTAACAATCATTGGTCTAGTGGTGAAATGACTTTAGCTCAGCATTTAAGCTTGCAACTTGAACACGGGGATACCTCTCATCATCAATGGATAAACGCTTTGATGCTAGGGCATAAACACGCATTAACCTCTGAAGATAAACAGTTAATTAGAGAGACAGGGACAGCACATTTGTTTGTTATTTCTGGTATGCATATTGGTGTGGTGGCGGCATGGATTGCACTAGTCTGTCATTTTATAGTGAATACTGGGACGCTAATAATGCGACGCTGTGGCATTGATGTCGCAAGCGGTATGCCAGTGGTAACCCTCTCTATGATTTTGTTGGGCACGTTTGCATACTGTGCATTACTGGGCTTTACGATCCCTATGTTACGCGCATTTACGGTGATTAGTTTGTGGTTAGTATTGAATTATTGTCAGGTGAAAATCGGGTTTATGCACAAATATATACTGTGTTTAGTTGTCGTGTGTTTGGTGTTTCCGATGAGTGCTTTTAATCTGGGATTTTGGCTGAGTTTTGCGGCAGTATCTGCGATTGTATTGGTATGTCATGTGATTATCTTTAACACGCAAACCTGGATCCAAAAAATCCGTGCATTTATCGGTTTACAAATAGCGTTATCTATTTTGTTGATCCCCATTAATGTCCTGCTTTTTCAGCAATGGTTACCGGCGAGTATATTTGCAAACTTGTGGGCAATTCCATGGGTCACTCTGATTCTGGTGCCGTTGTGTATGTTAGCGTTATTGATAAATGTGATTGCATTGTTATTGCCGGACGATCTATTCATCTTCGATTTTGCTTATCAAGGGGGGATGGCAGTATTAGATCAATGCTTCGCGTGGTTGTTAGCAGGGTTACGGCTCTTTACCAATCACGAGCCAGTGGCTGCGGTGTTTGCACCTGTTCCGATTGCATTGAACATTGTCGAGTGTTTGATATTGCTATTCGTGATCATCACAGGGCTGATGTTTCATCGTCAATGGTATGCACAAATACTCCTCGTGTGCGTGTTGGTTGGGGCGATATTTACAATACATCCGCACAAGGATAGGATTAACCATGACTTAGCAACTCGGTTCTTTGATGACCGCCCCCCCTTAGTCCCGATGACATTGCATATCATGGATGTTGGTCAAGGTAGTGCAACCTTATTGATTGCTAATAATGAGGCGCTGGTATTTGATGTCGGAGATGATTTTGGTGACCAATTTAATATGGTCGATAGTGTACTCAGACCACTTCTGCAGCAATCTCATATTACCGGTGTTCGAGCCACTTATATCAGTCACAATGATAAAGATCATGCCGGCGGGATAAACCGCTTAGTCAAAGCCTATCCACTGATGCGAGTCGTTGATGAACAAAATGGTTGTGTCAAAGGGTATCAACGTATGTTCCATGAAGTGCAAGTTAAGGTGTTGTGGCCTCCTCTAAACATGCCAATTAGAACCGACAATGATCGCTCATGTGTGATTCAATTGCAGATAGCAACGCAACGGGTCTTAATCACCGGGGATATAGAAGCATTTGCTGAAGCGCAATTAGTCATAGCACACGACAGAGGGGGTATTGATTTACAAAGTGATATCTTGATTGTGCCACATCATGGCAGTGCAAGCTCATCTAGTGTCGCATTTTTAGAGCGAGTCGCGCCTCATCATGCGCTTATCTCTGCTGGATATATGAATCGATATCAACTGCCCAAAACCAGTATTGTACAACGATATCGTGACGCAAATATTGATGTGCTCAATACTGCGCAAGTCGGACAGATTTCCATTCAGTTTAGTCACAATGACACGATACCTTATACAATCACCACACAGCGCGGCTCATCCTATAGTGATATATGGGCATATCGTTGGTATCAATTTGATTAGTATTATTTGGGTTATCAGCTGTTTACAGGTACAATGACCATTGAAAATATTTAGACCAGAAAGTGAGTGACAGCTTGTCGAAAACCTTACCCGTTGCTGCAGACATACCGGTATTACACCGATTTTTATCTTATTTGACTGCTTATAAATTCTTCTTTGCGATTGCTATTATTGGCATGATTGGGTATTCCGCGATTGATGCGTTTGTTATAGCACAATTACAACCTCTAATTGATGAATCTTTAGGGCAGGGCGATTTCGAGTTTTTACGAATTGCGGCTTATTTGATTATTCCGATGTTTATCCTGCGTGGAATATTTAATTTTATGGGCACTTATACCCTCGACTGGATCAGCAGTAAAGTCGTCATGAACATGCGCCAATCGCTGTTTCAGCATTATATTAATTTGCCAGTTAGTTTTCATGACCAACATTCCACCGGTTTATTAATTTCTAAATTAACCTTTGATACTGAACAAGTCGCACAAGCTGCGGGTAAAGCCTTATTAACTTTGGTTAGAGAAGGGGCGTTGGTGGTTGGTCTGTTGTGTGTCATGTTTTATTATTCGTGGCAATTATCGTCTATCTTTTTATTGATTGCGCCGGTGGTTGCTATCGTTGTTTCGGTAGTAAGTAAACGTTTTCGTATTGTTTCTAAACGCATTCAAGATGCGATGGGTAATCTAACCACGGCAGTAGAACAAGTTGTCAAAGGGCATAAAGTGGTATTAATGTTTGGTGGTGCTGAGCTTGAGTCAAACCGCTTTTATCATAAAAATAATGAAAACCGTCATCAGATTTTAAAGCTTTGTATCGCGAGAATTTTAAGTGTTTCTACGATCCAAATTATTGCATCGATTGCACTTGCGGTTGTCTTATTTATTGCTAGTGTGCCAGGATTAGTGGAAAACTTAACGCCAGGTATATTTACTCAGGTCGTTGTTTGTATGACCATGTTACTCAAGCCGTTAAAGCAAATTACCACTGTGAATAATGATTTTCAACGTGGGATGGCTGCCTGTCATAGTATTTTTACAGTATTAGATGAGCCGATTGAACCCAATACAGGGTTGATGAAAATTGCCCGGACTTCAGGAAAAATTGAATTTAATCAGGTGACATTTGCATACCCAACCAAAGAAACCAATGCCCTCACTAATGTTTCGTTTACGGTCGAGCCAGGACAAACGGTGGCATTAGTGGGTCGTTCAGGGTCCGGTAAATCAACCATATCCAGTTTGCTGACTCGTTTTTATCAACCTCAACAGGGGCAGGTTTTACTCGAAGATCACGATCTTAACGACATTGAACTGACTTCATTACGCAGTCAGTTTGCACTTGTTTCACAGCACGTCACCTTATTTAACGATACGATTGCAAATAACATCGCCTATGGCACGCAAGGTGATATTGATTTTAACGCGGTATTAAATGCCGCAAATATTGCGCATGTCACCGAGTTTGTTAATGAGCTTGATGAGGGGTTTGATACCATTGTTGGAGAAAATGGTTTAATGCTCTCTGGCGGTCAACGTCAGCGGATTGCTATTGCACGAGCGATTTTACAAAACGCACCGATTTTGATTTTAGATGAAGCGACGTCTGCCTTAGATACAGAATCGGAGCGATTAATTCAAGATGCACTGCATCAACTCCAAGCGCAATGCACCAGTATTGTTGTTGCGCACCGTTTGTCGACTATCGAATCGGCAGATTTGATTTTAGTGATTGACCAAGGGCGTATAGTTGAGCAAGGCTCGCATCAAGAGTTACTCGAAAAATCAGGTATCTATGCACAGTTGCACACGATGCAATTTAGTGAGTAATGATGACATTTATTGAAAAAGCATGGAAGAAGCAATCATTATGGTTGTATCTGCTCGCACCCTTTAGCCTGCTATTTTGGTTGTTAAGCGTTGTGCGTCGTACGTTATTTAAAGTCGGCATCAAAACCACACACCGCTTACCGGTTCCTGTTGTGGTGGTAGGTAATATTAGTGTGGGGGGAAATGGTAAAACGCCTGCCGTGTTGGCTATTGTGGAGCACTTACAATCCAACGGTTTTTCTCCAGGGATTTTATCTCGTGGTTATGGCGCTATGTGCAAAGACTTTCCATACCACGTTCAATGTACTGATAGTGCCACATGGGCAGGCGATGAACCGTTACTGATGGCGCAACAAGCATTGGTTCCTGTTGTGATCGATCCTAATCGCGTGCGTGGCGGACAATATCTAGCACAGCACTGTGATGTTATTATCTGTGATGATGGATTGCAGCATTATGCGCTGCATCGTGATATTGAAATAGTGGTGATGGATGAGCGACGAGTGGGTAACGGTTGGGTGTTACCGGTTGGTAATTTACGCGAGCTACCTGGGCGATTACGTTCCGTTGATTTTGTTATTTTAAATTCGGCATCCATCCAAAATAAACATGAAATCCAGATGCAATTAGTGCCACAAGCGCTGCAACCTGTTAATCCAGCAAGTTTGTCTCAATTTGCTAAGCCGCCGGTAGAATTTGATTACTTGATGACGGGGATTGGGAATCCACAACGTTTCGAGGATACCTGTGATAATTTGAGCATCGTGTTTCATAATACACTTTTTTATCCCGATCATTTTCATTATCGCCCTAAAGATGTCCCCTCAGGCTCGGTGATTATGACACAAAAAGATGCAGTCAAATGCGCTGGCTTTGCATTGGCTCAATGGTATTATTTGCCCGTTAAAGCGACATTTTCTGAAAATTTTTTATCAGATTTAACTACACTACTAAATACCAGAACTCCGGTAAAACCGACAAATGGCTTTTGATAAACTCTTACTCCAAGTGTTAGCGTGCCCTGTGTGTAAAGGGGCATTAGTGGCACATACCCATCCAGACACACTTGAGCAAGAACTGGTCTGTAAATTTGATCGTCTTGCGTTTCCCATGTTAGGTGATGCACCAATATTAATTGAACATAAAGCAAGAACCCTGTTACTTGCTGAATACGAACAGGTAAAGTAAATGGCATTTATTGTAATTATCCCCGCACGCTATGGTTCGACTCGTTTTGAGGGTAAACCCTTAGCGGATATCGATGGCAAACCTATGGTGCAACATGTCGTTGAACGTGCATTGTCCGCAGAACCGTCAGCTGTGTATGTGGCGACTGACGATCAACGCATTGGTGATGTTGTACGTAGTTTTGGAGCGGAGGCAATCATGACGTCACCTGATCATCAATCAGGTACTGAACGATTAGCTGAAGTCGTGGATATTTTAAATTTGTCAGCAGATACTATTGTCGTCAATGTGCAAGGGGATGAACCACATATTCCGGTTGAAATTATCGCTCAGGTAGCTAAGAATTTGGCAGAGAACCCCGATGCAGTCATGTCTACTTTGGCTTGTAAGATAACAACGGCTGAAGAGTTAATGAACCCGAATGCGGTAAAAGTCGTGATGGATAAACAGGGCATGGCGTTGTATTTTTCACGCGCTCCATTACCCTATGTGCGTGATGATTTTATGCAAGGAAGTACGACGAAAGGGACCAGCGATATCGGTTCACCGTTGAATCATGAGCATTATCGCCATATTGGTGTGTACGCTTACCGAGCTGGCTTTATTAAAGAATATATGGGCCTAGCACCGAGTGCGTTAGAGCAGGTTGAATCGTTGGAGCAATTACGCGTGTTGTATCATGGCTTTAAGATACATGTGGCAGAAGCATTGAGCACGCCTCCGCCAGGAATTGATACGCCAGAAGACTTAGCTAAGCTATTAGGCTAGTCTTCTGTTTCATCGACGTCATCATCGAGTGTATCATCAACTAAGACACCCCAGATATCATGTTCATCGGTGTGGATGATTTCGGCCCAAACGCGGCTACCAATTTCAACATCAAACACGCCATTTAAATGCACAACACCATCAACTTCTGGTGCATCGGCATAACATCGACCGACAGCACCTTCAGATGTCACCTCATCAATCACAATTTGGTATTCTTTACCGATGCGAGTTTTTAAACGTTCGGCGCTGATTTGGCTTTGTACTTCCATAAAGCGTCGTAGACGATCTTCTTTTACTTCTTCAGGGATATGATCAGGTAATGCATTCGCTGTCGCGCCTTCAACCGGTGAATATTTAAAACACCCCACGCGATCAATTTGTGCTTCTTGTAAAAATGCCAATAACTCTTCAAATTCTTCTTCAGTTTCACCTGGAAAGCCGACAATAAAAGTAGAGCGAATAATCAATTCTGGGCAGATTTCTCGCCATTTTTGAATACGTTCAATCGTACGATCGGCAGAGCCAGGACGCTTCATTAAACGTAAAATACGTTTAGAGGCATGTTGAAAAGGGATATCCAAATACGGTAAGACTTTACCTTCATTCATTAGTGGAATTAAGTTATCAACATGCGGATAAGGATAGACGTAATGTAAGCGCACCCACATATCCATCGTGCCGAGTTGCTCACATAACTGCTGCATGTGGGTTTTAACCGGCACACCATCCCAAAAATCAGTCTTGTATTTGACATCTACGCCATAGGCACTGGTATCTTGTGAGATAACTAGTAGCTCGTTGACGCCAGCCGCTTTAAGACGTTTGGCTTCATTGAGTACTTCGCCCACGGGACGAGAGACCAAATCACCTCGCATTGATGGAATGATACAAAACGTACAACGGTGATTACAGCCTTCAGATATTTTGAGGTAAGCGTAATGTTTTGGTGTTAATTTAACGCCATGATCAGGGACTAAATTCAAGAAAGGGTTATGCGCAGGTTTAGGTAAATGCTCATGTACTTGCTCAACAACGGCTGCATAAGCATGTGGTCCCGTAATCGACAGTACGTTAGGATGTATTTGACGAATTTCGTCTTCTTTTACGCCTAAACAACCCGTCACAATGACCTTGCCGTTTTCAGCTAATGCTTCGCCAATAGTATCAAGTGATTCCTCTACTGCCGAATCAATAAAGCCACAGGTATTGACGATCACCAAATCGGCATCTTTATAGGTAGAAACAACATCATAACCTTCAGTACGTAATTGCGTTAAAATCCGCTCAGAATCGACTAAGTTCTTAGGACAACCTAATGATACAAAACCAATTCGTCCTGCATCTGGCGCAATCTGAGAAACATCAATAGACTGTTCAGATGCCAACCCATCAATCACTTTTTTTGGATTAGATAGGGTTGTGGTTTTCTTGGCAATTCCCTCATTTGCTTTAGACGCTGATGGTGATGTGTGTTGAGGGTCAAATTTTTCTACGGTCATAGTCTGCTCTGCTGCCTTTATTGCAAATTCAAGATCATTGGCTGATGCTTTTTATTTTGTGCGCATTATTATACAGGAATGTCGGTGAGCGTGATAGTAATAGTAGATGTTGCTCAATTCTACAATACCTACTGGCATGCAGTGCAACCCTGAATTTATGTTCGATAAATAGCTGTTAGGATGATTGAGTGAATATTGGGGCTATATCGCTTATAATATGCAAAATTTCAGGAATTAATATTATGTCGTTTAGTACGTTAGGGTTATGTAAAGCAATAGTTGAAAACGTAACAAAGCAGGGGTACTCAGCACCAACAGATATCCAAGCTCGCGCTATTCCTGTTGTACTAAAGCAACAAGATGTTGTTGCCATAGCCCATACTGGCACTGGCAAGACCGCTAGTTTTACGCTACCTATAATCGAACTTTTGAGAAATAATGTATCTCGATCAGTCCTGACCGCCGGACAAGTAAGCGCTCTGATTATTGCCCCAACCCGAGAACTTGCCGCCCAAGTATTAGCCAATATTGATACCTACCAACAACACATTAATTTACGCAGTGTCGCTGTTTATGGCGGTGTACGTATAGAACCGCAATTAGAAGCTTTAGCACAAGGGGTGGATATATTAGTGGCAACGCCTGGGCGATTAATTGACCTGTATAACCGACAAGCCGTTAATTTTGATGCACTACAAATTTTGGTATTGGATGAAGCTGATCGTATGTTAGATCTGGGTTTTATTGATGATATTCAGCATATTCAAACCTGCCTTCCGAAAAAACGACAAACATTGATGTTTTCGGCCACCTTTTCTAAAGCAATAAAAGCGCTTGCTCAAACCATGTTACAGCAACCTATATTTATCGATGTCGCTACTGGGCATAACCCAACCAAAAATATCAAACAACAATTGTACGCAGTCGATAAAGCACGTAAACATGAAATGTTGCTGTATTTACTTAAGCACAATCATTGGCGTCAGGTGTTGGTGTTTTGCCGAACCAAACGGGGTGCAGATATGTTAGTTGCGGAACTTGCTCAAGCTAATATTAAAGCAGAATCGATTCACGCCAACCGAACTCAACATGCCAGAACCATAGCTTTAGATGGGTTTAGAGACGGTTCTTTGAGAGTTTTAGTGGCGACTGATATTGCTGCTAGAGGCATTGATATCGACGATTTACCTTGTGTGATTAATGTCGATTTACCGTATGTTGCTGCTGATTATGTGCACCGGATCGGTCGTACGGGCAGAGCAGGGGCACAAGGGGTAGCCATATCATTATTCAGTGAGGACGAGCTTAAGCCGTTGATTGCCATTGAACGGCTAACCGGTAAGACGTTTAAGCGAGAAACGATGAAAGGTTTTGCGTTAACCCCTTCAAGTAAAGTGAAAGATGATGATGATGAATATGGTAATTTTGAACCTAATCCGGTTACAAAACCTCGCCGCCGCAGCTTATCTGACCGACCCGCCAAACGCAGACGAAAATAGCTCATTATCGATTTTACCTTTGCTAGTGACTTATTAGTTCTGTTGTACGGGAAGCAAAGAAAGGTGGTCATTCAGCCATTGTTCTAATTGTAATTTATCATGGACTAAAATTGCCCCATAAGACGTGGAAACCAGGTTTAACATCGTTAATTTACTTAATGCTTTGTGGCTACTTAATAGAGTAACAGCCAATAATTCTGCACAATCGCTTTGGCGCATGTTGATGGTGTTAAGAGTCGGTTGTGTACATTGGTTATAGAGTAATTTAGCCAATCTGACATGAGTCGGTAAGCGACGATGATCATCCATCATCTCTAAGGCCATATTGAGTTTGATGGCTAAAGAGGTCAAGAGATAAGTATTAAATTCAGGCACGTTAGCATTCATCCAATTAAATGCTTGACGGTTAAGGTGAGTTAAGACCACATCCGTATGCGCTTCTGAATGATGGGTACGCGGTTGCTCTACAAGTAACGTGACTTCACCAAAACTGTCTCCACGTTGTAAATACGAGGTCAATTGATATTGACCGTCTAAGCCATAGTTACCGACTTTGACCTCGCCGGATTGAATAATATTTAAGCCTGGACGAGCATCTCCACGTTGATGGATCAACTGACCTTGTTTGCAGATTTTTCGATCGCCATGCTGTGCGCACAATGCGAGTAAGGCGTCGCTCATGGTTCTTGAGTAATTCATTTTACGATTTTAATACAAAATACTCACAAATGTATATAAGTATATTTTTCAAGGCTTGGTGAAGCGGTATTCTACCATCGTGAATTAATGAGAGAATAATTATGACCTATCAATACGCCATATTAGCCATATTTACATTATTTGCGATTGCAGAAGCACGCAACGGCAAACTATTTAAAAAAGACACCGAAGTTACTAGCGATGGAAAAGTTGAACTTATCAGCACGGGTTTGTTATTTGTGTTTACTCAACCTGTCGTTTTATTTACATCGGGATTTTTGGCTGCTCTTATGTTTCCGCAATACGCTGGTGTTTTAGCTGATACTTCCATTTGGCTTCAGATTGGCTTATTACTCATTTTTGATGATATGTTGCAATACTGGTGGCATAGAGCATCACACAACTCCCGTTTTTTATATTTTTTACACCGTGCCCATCACAATGCCAAATACATGAGTGTACGCATTGTGTATCGAAATAATTTCTTTTATTACTTGTTCATGCCGTCTATCTGGTTTTCCGGCGTGTTAATTTACTTAGGTTTGGGTTGGGTTTATGCCGGCTATTTAATTACCAAATTAACGGTAATTACTGGCGCTCATTCAGAATGGAAGTGGGATCGCGGTATGTATAAGTTAGCTGCTCAATACCCGATACTAGAACCTATTGTATGGGTCATTGAGCGCACGATATCGACGCCATCAACTCACAGTGCCCATCATGGTTTAACCATGGAAGATGGTGTGACCAATTATAAAGGTAACTACGGTAATTTATTATTCTTTTGGGATGTATTGTTTGGTACTGCGCACATTACACGTCGTTATCCTGAAAATTATGGGATCGAGGGTATGCGTAAAGCCGAATGGGCGGAGCAGTTATTTTGGCCACTCATTAAGTCGAAGAAAAAAGCAAAACCCGGGGTGACGGCACCCGTTGTCGAATAACACTCTGTCAGTTTTTGTTAATTCCAGTATAATCGGGTCATATGACTCGATTACCTCTCCCTTTACACTGCTACGATGATGCTGGGCGGATTGTTCCGCCTCGGTTGTTATGGTGGATACTCGTATTTTTAGCAAAGAGCTGGCTAATATTTATTGGCTCAGTGACCATTCGTGGCAAAGAAAGTGAAATTCTCGCATTTTGGTATCCTAATAAAGGCGACTTATATCTTGCCTTAGCGTTAGGATTACCAGCATTAATTGCGATGTTGCTGTGCAGTAATCGTGAGCGGCTATGGCAACGTAACCTAAATAAGTGGGTGTATATTGTGTTCGCTTGTTTAGTTGTGGCTAGTATAGGGCAGTTAACACATTATGTACTGCGCTTAGTGAATACTCAATTTGCGTATGACCATGCAACCGCAATGGGCTTAATCGGCTCATTGCTGGTTGTCGGCTACACCTTACGCAGTCGTCATTTACGCTTGATGTACCGTGATTGGAAGGCTTAAGATTGGCAGTTTTTGATGGCTTGAAGTAAGTATTTATGCACGCTTAACGTGTTATCAATCGCCAAACGCTCGTAACAAATACCGGTAAAGGCAAACGATTTATCCTGAAAAACCACCATGACGATTTCTTGGTCGTTCTCTTGTCTAAATTCCCAATCACCACCCATGACTTGTCTAAACACTTCGCCTACATACGCCCCATAAACATTACATAATGTAAACAGAGCTTGATCTTCCAGTGCTTGATCCGCATACCGGTCTACAAACCCTGATAAAATATCATCAATTAATGCCACACTATCAACACTTTTATCGAGATTAATATCGAACTCTTCGAGTGATATAAGTATTGCATCAGCGGCAGCTTGTTCCATAAGCTCAGTGATTTCTTGGTTGGTCAATGACATGATTAATCCTTTGTGTCTGGTGCTAGCGATATACTGCGGTGTTGTAAAATTAAATCGGCTAATAACTGCGAACTTGGTCCTATGTTATCAGGTTGTGGAATAATTAGAAATGATGTGTAGCGTTTGTGCGTTGATCCATTAATATTTAACAGTTGTAATCTACCTGAGTTGATATGCTCTGCAACCAAATACTCAGGCAACCAACAAAATCCCACTTTACGTAATAATAAATCAATGGCTGTTGAAAACTGCGATACCGTCCACCGTTTTTCAGATTTTAACCAACCGGAATTTTCTTTAGGTTGGTTAGAGGTATCTTTAATGACGAGTTGTAAATGACGTGATAACGCATCGGGATCGATAGGGGAAGGAATATGGGTAATTGGATGTTGAGGATGGCACACCGCCACAAAAGTTACTTCAGCAAAAGGTTCGCCTAAAAAGCCTTTCGGAATTTGATGGGCAATCGCCAAATCGACTTTGTGCTGGGTGATCGCATCATCGGTACCGGTTAAGACGGTATCTATCATGGTAAGGCGCGAACCTCGACATTCAGGTAAAAATGTTTCAAGGGCTGGATAAAGCAAACGTTTATCAAAAGCTAAATCAATCGCTAGGGTGATTTCTGGCTCCCATGCTTGATTGATATTGACGGCAAGTGATTCTAAAGCTTCAACATTATCAGTTAAATTACGTGAACGGCGCAACATGACTTCGCCAGCAGGCGTTAAAAACGCTTTACGTCCTTTCACTTCTAAGAGTTGCACATCAAGTAAGTTTTGCAACTTTGCAACGGCATGATTTAACGAAGATTGGCTTTTATTCAGATAGTCGGCTGCTTTTGCATAGCCACCATGATCGACGACAGCTTGTAATATCCGCCATTGCTCTAAGGTTGTTTTAGGACGATACATAGTTTTATGGGGCTACATGTTTACGATAGTCCAATATTAACGCAATTATTAACCAAATAGATACAACCACCAATAAAAAGGTAGTATTTTCTGCAAGTTGCATGACTTCTTCACTCAATGCTGCGGTAGCAAAGATAAGCGCCAAATAATAAGGCAGATTTAATATTCCAGCTAAGCCAATGATTTTTCGACTCCGCTTTAATGCGCCTTGAGTTACCATAAAAAATGCTAGTGAGTTAATGTGGATCATGGCGATGAGTAATGATTTGACACTCACCGGTTGCACAGCGCTAGCTTGCGCGTTAGAAAAATCATAGCGGGATGAACGACTGCTGTTAGCACGTCGTCCAATTTCATAATTAATGAATGAACCTAAGGTTGCCCCGACCACCATTGCTATAGTGAGTTTGATAATATCACTGGTGGTAGGGTTTGCGCCCACCACTAACAAAACAGCGAAAAACTGACCTGGGAAATAAAATCCCACATAAACAATTGATTCAAGCAATATTATCAGCAAAATTAATGTATAAAAATACTCGCCCGCAGCATCTTTTAGCATGGTCAAAAGGGCCATGCCAGGAGGTACGACATCAAAATTGATTAGCGTTTGTAACACAATCAGTGCAATCAGCGCGGTGATGGGTAAGGACGAATAATATTTCAAAAAAGGACTCAATATCTTAGTAGTATCATGTAATGGTTTTTACGTGATGGGTTCTGAAGGGATCATCAACCTATGAACTCGATGTCTGAGTTAGCTACCCTTTGATCCCTAAAAATTTATTCATTGCTTGTGCGACGGCAACAAAACCAAATGTCGCAGTGACAGCTACACTGGCACCAAAACCGGTCTCACAATCTAATTTAACTGCGCTTTTTTCAGGATCTTGTGCACTGAGTTTTTGTTTACCTACAGTGCCATCACCTTGAGGGTAACGCAGTTGTTCGGTTGAATAAATACATTCAATACCAAAGCGACGTTGAGTGTTTTTACTGAAATTATAATCACGACGCAGGACCGAACGAAGTTTTGCTGCAAGCGGATCTTGAGTGGTTTTTGCTAAGTCACCGGACGTCACTTGGCGCGGGTCAATTTGTCCTCCTGCACCACCAATGGTAATGATTTTGATTTTATAGCGTTTACAATATGCGATCATTGCCGCTTTCGCGGTAATACTGTCAGTTGCATCGATCACCATGTCCATATCTGGCGTAATATAAGTGGCAACATTATCTGGCAACACAAAATCTTCGATGGTGTGCACGACACAATCCGGATTGATTTGTTTAATTCGTTGCGCCATAGCATCAACTTTTGCTTGACCGATAGTATCTTGCAAGGCATGTGCTTGACGATTGGTGTTAGTAATACAAATATCATCAATGTCAATTAACGTAATGTGACCAATTCCGCTGCGAGCAAATCCTTCAGCAACCCAAGTTCCGACACCACCAATACCAACAACGGTAAAATGCGCTTGTTGTAATTTGGCTAATCCAGAGGCTTCATATAATCGTTCTATGCCACCAAAGCGTTGTTTATTCATTTATAGTTCTATTTTATGGGATTAACTAAGCGTAATTTTGCAAGTTACGTTCGATTAAAGATATGATTTAATGTTTATTATACTTTTTTTATTTGGATTGTCATGACTAACCTCGACGCTGCAACACATTCGACACAACCCTCTACATCGATTCAACAACTATATCGTGGCGTTGCCACGCAAGATGGGGCTGGAGTCGCATTAACACGGATTATAGGGCAGGGCAGTCTACCTCGATTAGATCCGTTTTTAATGCTCGATGAATTTGGTTCTGATGAGCCTCAGGATTATTTGGCTGGTTTTCCTCCGCACCCTCATCGAGGTTTTCAAACTGTCACGTATATGTTGCAGGGTAAAATGGGCCACAAAGACTCCGTTGGGAACACGGGATTAATCGAAGACGGCGGCTTGCAATGGATGAATGCGGGTAAAGGCATTATTCATGAAGAAATGCCGCAACAAACTCAGGGCGCATTACGTGGTTTTCAGTTGTGGGTCAATTTGCCTGCAGCACAAAAATTATCATCACCTGCTTATTATGATATACCAAGTCGCGATGTACCAGAAGTTGAATTCTTAGGTGGGCTAGTGCGTGTATTAGCCGGGGAATATAAAGGTATAAAAGGCGCTGTGGTTGCACAAGCCGTAAAACCACAATTTTATGATATACATTTTACTTCAACATCAACACTAACCGTCGATACAATACCTAAGCATAATGGATTTATATTTGTTTATGAAGGCCAGGTTGAAGTACAACAGCAAATTGCAGAGCAAGGTCAATTAGCGTTGTTAGATATACATTCGTTGCTAACATTAAAGGCGCAAGCCGGTTCCCGCGTGATTTTTGTATCGGGAGAGCCGATTAATGAGCCGGTGTGTCAATACGGGCCATTTGTAATGAATACGCAAGCTGAAATTGACCAAGCCATGCGTGATTATCGTGCTGGCACCTTGACGGATTAAGCGATATATTGCCATTTATTTTAGACAGAGTCAGGCAAACTATGCTTTACTTATTCTGACTCTTTTTATGTAAAGGATTACAACTTAATGAAGCCGATTATTCTTGCTGGTGGCACAGGCAGCCGTTTGTGGCCCAAATCCCGTGTCGCTATGCCAAAGCAATTTCTAGCCTTAACCTCCGATAACTCGATGTTACAAGATACCATTGCACGTTTAAATGGCTCCGGTGCTCAAGCGCCGATGATCATTTGCAATGAGGCGCATCGTTTTTTAGTTGCAGAACAGTTACGTCAGCAAGATATCCAGCATTCGGGTATTTTGTTAGAGCCAGTTGGCCGAAATACCGCTCCTGCTATTGCGCTTGCTGCACTAAAAGCCCAAGAAAGCGGATCTGACCCTATTTTATTGATTCTTGCGGCTGATCACTTAATCCAAAATCAATCGGCTTTTCACACTGGGCTCGCTCGTGCACACCAATTAGCTGAACAAGGCAAGCTGGTGACATTTGGCATTGTGCCGCAAATGCCACATACAGGCTATGGATATATCAAAAGCGGTGCGTCTTTGTCTAATAATGGCTTACATGTCGGGTTTGATGTCGCTGCATTTGTCGAAAAACCCGATTTAGTGTCCGCGCAAGATTATGTGAGTACTGGCGACTATTTTTGGAATTCAGGGATGTTTATGTTTAAAGCCAGTGCTTATCTCAATGCACTTGCGCAATTCGCCCCAGAAATATTAACTATTTGCCAACAGTCCCTTGCAGGTCAAACTCAAGATATGGATTTTACACGCATTAATGCCGAAGTATTTGCGACTTGCCCTGATGATTCCATTGATTATGCGGTCATGGAGCACACCCAAGATGCAGCTATGGTGCCATTGGATGCCGGTTGGTCTGATGTGGGGAGTTGGTCTTCCCTTTGGGAAACCGCAGATAAAGATCCGCAAGGTAATGCAACTGTCGGTGATGTGATGTTACACGATACGACGAATAGTTATGTTAATGCCGAGGGTAAACTTGTCAGTGTCATCGGGCTCGATAATGTTGTGGTGGTCGAAACCAAAGACGCAGTCTTGGTCGCGCACAAAAATAAAGTACAAGATATTAAACACGTGGTGAATCAACTCAAAGCCCAGCAACGACCTGAGTTTGAATTTCATCGCGAAGTGTTTCGTCCTTGGGGAAGCTATGATTCTATCGACAATGGCAAGCGTTTCCAAGTTAAGCGCATCAGCGTTAAGCCAGGCGAAAAACTCTCAGTACAAATGCATCATCATAGAGCCGAACATTGGATTGTTGTATCCGGTACGGCCAATGTGACGATAGGGGATAACATGATGATTGTGTCTGAAAATGAATCCACATACATTCCTATCGGTGAAGTCCACGCATTAGAAAATCCAGGCAAAATCCCGTTAGAATTAATAGAAGTACAATCGGGGAGCTATCTTGGTGAAGATGATATTGTGCGATTTAGTGATAGATATGGGCGGAGTGATTAAATAAAACACCTTAACCTGTAACATTTACTTAACAAATGAAAGCATCTTCCGTATTGGTTGATGCTTTTTTTATATTGGTCAACCAATGTGTCGGTTGAAACACAACCAATTAGGTGGATAAAATGAGTACAAAATG
>JAQXDG010000074.1 GCA_029251505.1 Glaciecola sp.
TTATTAATAATAAAAAGTTACCCATAATAAAAAGAGAGATTTTCCGTTAACAGTATGTGATGAGAATAATCCTTAATAACCAATATAGGGGAATCGGCAGTTTATGACTGATCGCGCCAAAGAAATTTTACCGATTAATATCGAAGAAGAACTCAAAAATTCATACCTAGATTACGCGATGAGCGTTATCGTAGGTCGAGCGTTACCGGATGTTCGAGATGGTTTAAAACCTGTTCACCGCCGCGTACTGTTTGCTATGAATGAATTGAAAAATGATTTTAACAAACCATACAAAAAATCTGCTCGTGTAGTAGGGGATGTCATTGGTAAATATCACCCACACGGTGATACAGCGGTATACGACACGATTGTACGTATGGCGCAACCTTTCTCATTGCGTTATATGTTGGTTGATGGTCAAGGTAACTTTGGTTCCGTCGATGGCGATTCCGCTGCAGCAATGCGTTACACCGAAGTGCGTATGTCTAAGATCGCACATGAACTGCTTGCTGATTTAGATAAAGAAACGGTTAATTTTGTGCCTAACTATGACGGTACTGAACATATCCCTGAGGTGATGCCAACACGAGTGCCTAACTTATTAGTGAATGGTTCTTCTGGTATCGCAGTTGGTATGGCGACAAACATCCCACCACACAATTTAGTTGAAGTCATCAATGGTTGTATCGCATTAATCGAGAACCCTGATTGTACGATTGAAGAATTAATCGAGCATATCCCAGGTCCTGATTTCCCAACAGCGGCAATGATCAGCGGTCGTAAAGGGATTGAAGAAGCGTACCGTACCGGTCGTGGCAAAATCTACATGCGTGCCCGTGCGATTATTGAAACTGAAGATAATGGCAAAGAAACCATCATTGTTAATGAGATCCCGTATCAAGTTAATAAAGCACGCCTGATTGAAAAAATCGCAGATTTAGTTAAAGAAAAGCGTATAGAAGGTATCTCTGCATTACGTGATGAGTCTGATAAAGACGGCATGCGCATCGTGGTTGAAGTTAAACGCAATGAATCAGCAGAAGTATTACTTAATCATTTATATACCCAAACACAGTTACAAACAGTGTTCGGTATTAATATGGTTGCGTTAGATAATAACCAGCCAAAAGTCTTTAACCTAAAAGACATGCTTGAATGCTTTATCTTGCATCGCCGTGAAGTGGTAACTCGACGTACAGTTTATGAATTGAAAAAAGCCCGTGATCGTGCGCATTTGTTAGAAGGTTTAGCCATTGCGTTAGCCAATATTGATTTGGTTATCGAGTTGATTAAAGCGTCAAATAGTCCTGCTGAAGCGAAATTAAAGTTAACCGCCTCAGGTTGGGCACTAGGCGATGTATCGCAAATGCTGGAGCGTGCAGGTGATGATGCCGCGCGTCCTGATTGGTTAGAGCCTGAGTATGGTATTCGCGATGGCTTATATTATTTGACTGAACAACAAGCACAAGCAATCCTTGATTTGCGTTTACACAAATTAACCGGTCTAGAGCATGATAAAATTCTTGCTGAATACAAAGAGTTATTAGATGTTATTGCTGAATTACTTAAGATCCTTGGTAGTTCAGAACGTTTGATGGAAGTGATTCGTGAAGAATTAGAAGCCGTTCAAGCTGAATTTGGTGATGAACGTCGCACAGAAATCACTGCTGCATCACATGACATTGATATTGAAGATTTAATTGAACGTGAAGATGTTGTTGTAACATTATCGCGTGAAGGCTATGTGAAGTATCAAAAATTATCTGACTATGAAGCCCAACGCCGAGGCGGTAAAGGCAAGTCAGCGACGAAAATGAAAAATGAAGATTTTATTGAAAAACTCCTCGTCGCCAACACCCATGACCACATATTGTGCTTCTCTACTCGTGGACGTTTATATTGGTTAAAAGTGTATCAATTACCACTAGCAAGTCGTAACGCCCGTGGCCGTCCAATCCTAAACATCTTACCGCTTGAAGAGGGTGAGCGTATTACTGCGATATTACCTATTCAAGAGTTTGTTGAAGGTAAATATGTATTTATGGCGACAACCAATGGTACAGTGAAGAAAACTGAATTAACTCAGTATTCTCGTCCACGTGCTAACGGTATCATTGCGGTCAACTTAACTGACGGCAATGAACTTATCGGTGTTGATTTAACCGATGGTGATAGCGAAATTATGTTGTTCTCTGACGCAGGTAAAGTTGTGCGTTTCCACGAAGAGCAAGTTCGTCCTATGGGCCGAACGGCAACAGGTGTTCGTGGTATTCGCTTAGAAGAAGAACAACGTGTTGTTTCATTAATTGTTCCGCGTGGTGATGGTGCTGTACTGACCGCCACTGAAAATGGCTATGGTAAACGTACCGGGATTACAGAATATCCTGCTAAGTCTCGTGCTACCAAAGGTGTGGTATCAATCAAAGTATCAGAACGAAATGGTAGAGTGGTTGGTGCGGTTCAGGTTAACGAAGAAGATGAAATTATGTTGATCAGTGACCAAGGTACATTAGTACGCACGCGCGCTGCTGAAGTATCGACAGTCGGTCGTAATACGCAAGGTGTGACTTTGATCCGAACAGGAGCTGATGAACATGTTGTGGGTTTACAGCGTATAGATGAAATCGAAGAGCTAGTCATTCTCGATGAAGATAGCGCTGAAGAAGCAGGTGCCGAAGCAGTGACTGCAGATGCGGCTACGCCAAGTGCCACAGAAAGTGACGCTGAATCTAATGACGATAGTGATGCTGACGAGTAAGCATTACTAATTTATGTTAGGTTTTGAAGCGATGTTAGGTAATGGCCTGCATCGCTTTTTTATTTTTAATTTATGTAATCGAATGTAGGAAAAATCGTGCAACATTTTAATTTTAGTGCCGGCCCGGCGATGTTACCCGCTGATGTGATGCAACAAGCACAAGCAGAATTTCTTAATTGGCAAAATCTAGGTTCTTCAGTGATGGAAATTAGTCACCGAAGTAAACCGTTTATCGAAGTCGCAGCCCAAGCTGAACAAGATTTACGTGATTTGTTAGCCATTCCCGATAATTACAAAGTATTATTTTTGCAAGGTGGTGGCCGTGGTCAATTTGCCAGCGTACCTTTAAATATTGCGCAACCCACTGATTTATCATTACATTTACAATCTGGTTCTTGGTCTAAGGGCGCAGTTGAAGAAGCGGCCAAGTACACCCGTACTCATGTTGTGACCCAAGATGCCGTGAATGCAGCAGGTCAGCGTTATGTACCAGACCAAACGCAATGGACACTCACCGACGAGCAACGCCAACAGGCTGCGTATTTACACTATTGCCCAAATGAAACCGTAGATGGTATAGCAATTTTTGAGCCCCCTAAATGTGATAAAATTCCCGTTGTCGCAGATATGTCTTCGACTATATTATCGGGGCCGTTAAATGTGAGTGATTATGGCGTGATTTACGCCAGTGCTCAAAAAAATATTGGTCCATCGGGTCTGGCTGTCGTCATCGTGCGAGATGATCTATTAAATCAAGCGCAATCAATTACGCCAAGCTTTTTAAATTATACGCTGGCGGCAAATAACGATAGTATGTACAACACGCCTCCGACGTACTCTTGGTACTTATCAGGGTTGGTGTTTAAGTGGCTTAAAGCTCAAGGCGGCTTAAGTGCTATTTCTCAGCGTAATGAAGCTAAAGCCGCATTGTTGTATCAAACGGTAGATAACAATGACTTTTATCATAACAACGTCGCGTTAGCGCATCGTTCTATCATGAACGTGCCGTTTACCTTAGCCGATCCAGCTTTAGATAAAGAGTTTTTAATGTTGGCAGAAGCCAATGGCTTAGCTGCGTTAAAAGGTCACCGTTCAGTCGGTGGTATGCGCGCGAGTATTTATAATGCAATGCCGATTGAAGGCGTGCAGGCGTTAACCGAATTTATGCAAGAATTTGCACGTACCAAAGGATAAGCACGATGGAACAACTTACCCTCGACCCCATTGCAAGTGTATCAGGCACGGTCAATGTACCTGGCTCTAAGTCACTTTCTAATCGGGCCTTATTACTCGCTGCGTTAGCTAAAGGCACGACTCGAGTGACTAATTTATTGGATAGTGATGATATCCGCCATATGCTCAACGCGTTAAGCGCATTAGGTGTACATTATACATTATCTGAAAACAATACTGTGTGTGTTGTTAAAGGGCTAGGGGGTGTGTTTACCACACAACCAACTGAGCCTTTATTTTTAGGTAATGCCGGCACGGCAATGCGTCCTTTATGCGGCGTGTTAGCGACATCTCCTATCAATACGATTTTAACGGGCGAGCCACGCATGAAAGAGCGTCCTATTGGTGATTTGGTGGCAGCATTGGCTGATGTCAATGCCGATATTCGTTACCTTGATGAAATCGGTTATCCAGCATTAGATATCCGTGGTCAGCGTTTAACGGGTGGACATATTGAAGTGGATGGCAGTGTTTCATCGCAATTTTTAACGGCAATATTGATGGCTGCGCCCTTATTCACCAGTGATTCTGAGATCCACATTAAAGGCGAATTAGTCTCGATACCGTACATTGATATTACTCTCGATATAATGAAAAAATTCGGTGTAAGCGTTACGCATAGCCAATATAAGGTGTTTCATGTTAAGGGCAATCAATCCTATCAAGCCCCTGAAACCTACATGGTAGAAGGCGATGCGTCATCTGCTTCGTATTTTTTAGCCGCTGGTGCGATTAAAGGTGGAACAGTAACTGTAACCGGTGTCGGTAGTGTATCAGTGCAGGGTGATATTCGCTTTGCTGAAGTATTAGAAGCGATGGGGGCTAAAGTAACGTATGAACCAAACAGCATCACCATCACAGGCGCACCATTGACCGCCGTTGATATGGACATGAATCATATTCCCGATGCAGCAATGACCATTGCGACGACCGCTTTGTTTGCGACAGGCACGACAGCAATTCGTAACATCTATAACTGGCGTGTGAAAGAAACGGACCGCTTGTTTGCGATGGCAACTGAATTACGTAAAGTCGGCGCGACAGTGGTAGAGGGACATGATTTTATTGAAATTACGCCTCCTGCACACTTAACGCATGCACAGATTGATACATATGATGATCACCGCGTCGCGATGTGTTTCTCGTTAGTGGCCTTATCTGATACCGCCGTGACGATTAATGATCCTAAATGTACCGCTAAAACCTTTCCTGATTATTTTGTGAGATTGAAAAGTATTTGCCATTAATTATCGCTTGATACATATGTCATTAATGTCGTTATTACAAAGATAACTGCTAAACTTCCTTTATGTTTAACATTTAAGCGCGTATAATATCGCGCTTCAAATATAGCTAAGGATGTAATGGATTTGAATCATAC
>JAQXDG010000090.1 GCA_029251505.1 Glaciecola sp.
GGTTCTTTTCGTTTACTATTGATGGCGGGTATACACTCAGTCACTATGACCGTTTTCAACGTCTTATGCAAAATGAAGACGGTTTATTTGTAGCCAGCAACAAGCGGGTGATTGCTCGGCATAGACAAAATGTAGGAGTCATTGTTGAAGCTGGACGTCTCAACGTCAAACGTTTACGCAGAAAGCATTCTGGCAAGATTGTTGGTCAAATCGAAGAATATTTTGCGCAACAGTTAGTGCCGGGAGATTCATTTTTATTTGCTGGCGAAGTACTGGTGTTTGATGGAATAAAAGACATGTGTGTCGAAGCCTATCCTGGTAAAGCAAAAGAACCGAAAATCCCCAGTTTTGTGGGTGGGAATATGCCGCTATCGAGCTTTCTAGCTGATGCTGTTCGCCAGTTACTTAATGAGCCTCACCGCTGGCAAGCGCTGCCCACACAAGTTAAAGAATGGCTTGAATATCAGCGTGATTTTTCTAAGATCCCAACACCAGCAAAAGTCTTGATTGAGCACTTTCCCTATCGCCAAGCTCAGTATTCGTTGATCTATACCTTTGAAGGGCGAAGCGCCAACCAAACCCTCGGAATGCTGATCACTAAACGGATGGAAAAACAGGGATTACAACCATTAAGTTTTAGTATTACCGACTATGGATTGTCTATTTGTTCATTAAAAGTGATTACCGAGGCTCAGATGCAATCGTTATTTCATCCAGATATCTTGGGTGATGAGTTAGAAGATTGGATGCTGGCTTCACCGATGCTCAAACGTTCTTTTCGTCATGTTGCCATGGTCAGTGGTTTGATTGAACAGCAATATCACGGTACACGCAAAACGATGAAACAAGTGACGTTTTCGACTGATTTGATTTATGACACACTTCGAGAACACGATCCTGACCATATTTTATTAAAAATCACACGGGAGGATGCTGAGCGTGACTTGTTAGACTTACGCCGTTTAGCCGATTTATTGATTCGTTATGTCGGTCAGATTGATTTTGTGAATTTAGAAAAAGCGTCACCGATGGCGATCCCGATAATGTTAAATGTGCGCAGTGAAGTGATTAAAGGGACGGGGAGAGAGGCATTACTCGAACAAGCCAGTTTGTATGACGAAGCCCAGTATATGATGGAAGAGGTAAAAGCATTACTCTCTGGTGACGAAGCTTATGCGTTGCCAAAAGTAGTTCAATAATATGACCGCTCGCTTAACCCAACACATTGCTGAAAAACATGCCACGTTATGCGAATTTGCACAACAGCTATGGGTTGCAGATGCATCCGGTGCGCTATTTTGGCCCCAACAACAATGGCTGATCATTTCAGATTGCCACTTTGAAAAGGGCAGCTTTTTGAAACAATTTGCGAATCCAATTCCGGTTGTTGATACACAAACAACATTACAAGTAATTGCAAAGCTAATTGATATTTATGAACCCAAGAGAGTTGTGTGTTTAGGGGATAGTTTTCATGATGTACATGCTGATAAGCGGTTATTGTCTGCTGATATTCATACTTTACAACAGTTGATTGCATCAGTGCCGCAATGGGATTGGGTATTGGGTAATCATGATCCCGATAT
>JAQXDG010000094.1 GCA_029251505.1 Glaciecola sp.
CCAAAATGCAGATTAAGTTGATTTGACGCGGCTGAACTAAATTGCGCCTCACCAAAGCGATCAATCTGATGGATTAATCGACACTCAAGCCGGTTTGAATGCGGATCTAATGTCCAAGAAGAAGTCTCAACTTTAGCAGCATATTGACGGACAGCCCGATCCGCATAACTGGGGAAAACCACAGTCAGACTTAATAATACCAATACATGTAATGCTCTAATCACAGGCAACCTCTCAAACAACATACTCTATTATCGTCAATTTACGAAAAAGGTTTAATCATTGCGACTAAGCTTTGCTAGAACTTCGTGACAGAAATTGCGATAATAGCGGCTTAGATATTTGAATTAAGGCCACGTGTTGTCTCATCCAGAATTAAAAGATCGATTTCGTCATTACTTCCCTGTCATCATTGATGTTGAAACTGCGGGTTTTAATGCTCAAACCGATGCATTATTAGAAATCGGTGCAGTGACTATCCGTATGGATGAACATGGGATCATGCATCCAGATAAAGAATTTCACTATCACGTTGAACCCTTTGCAGGAGCTAACATTGAACAAGCAGCATTAGATTTTAATGGCATCAAACTCGACTGTGCATTACGTGGTGCAGTAAGTGAAAGCGAAGCGATGAAAGGCTTATGTAAAGCCATCAGCAAAAGCCAAAAAGCAGTAGACTGTCAGCGCTCGGTCATCGTGGCACACAATGCAAGTTTTGATATGGGCTTTATTAATGCCGCCTTGGCCCGCACGAAAGTAAAACGCCCTCCATTTCATCCGTTTGTCTCGTTTGATACGACGTCTTTGGCTGCGTTAACGTTGGGTCAAACGGTATTAATAAAAGCTTGTGAAGCGGCACAAATTCCGTTTGATCAACAACAAGCGCATGGCGCATTATATGATGCACAGCGTACTGCAGAGTTATTTTGTTTTATGATGAATCGCTATAAACACTTAGGCGGCTGGCCGTTAGCACAACCCAATGATGCTGAGGTCGAGAGTCACAGCGAAAATGAAAATATCAATGAGGACGAACGCGAATAACGTCTTAATCATTAACTAAATATGGGCATATTAACAATGCCCATCAACATGACCCATCCTGCAAAAAATACTTTAACCTGATAAGGGTTGAGCCATAACACGATGTATTTCGCGACACTCCCCCCAATAATCGCGCCTATGCCAGCAAAACAAGCAATCGGATAGATAATCATACTATTACCGCTAAACACATCGAATAGGCTATGTGTGTCACCTAACATTAACACATTGAAAAAAGCACCGGTAACAACATCAGAAACAACATAATACAATACCCCACCCCATACCGAGATTGCACTGAGCATAACAGCAATCGCAATACTCAACGTCACGCTGTAGCGGCGTAGAATCAAATATACCGCAATCAATTCGCCAACACCCACTGATAACCACGCTGTAATCAGCCCGCCAATATACGCAATTATCGCTAAAGCAATGCAATCAAATATTGTGATTTTTTGTGCTTGTTCTTTTGCTTTGAGACGACTTAATGATGCGAATATAGCGCATGCTAAGAATATAGAAAAAGAACCAAAGACCCAATGTAACGAGTCTTCTGCAGAGCTTATCCACGTATGCAACGGACTATATTGCACTGTCCAAATGCCTGCAATGGCATACGGAACGGTAAGCAGTAATAATTTAGGTAGCACCGCCCAAATAGAACGAGTATGCATATTTTCGTATTTAGATTTTAGATAGTGATCACGCCATGCAATACTACCAGCGACCATGCCAAAACACTGAATAGCAAAACTTGTCGCAACAATCTCCGTTGAAGCAAGATTAAGTTGATTAAAAATGGGTACAAAAATCACCCCACCACCGGCACCAGTAGCATTAGCAAATATTGCACCGACGACGCCTAGTAGGACAAAGCGACTCTGCTCGATAAAAACAGTAATAGGTTCAGGTTGCTGTAAAAGCAAACCGATCAAGCTTATTAAGAGTATCAACAATATTATTAAGCGTTTTTTTATGCGCATGTTGCTTTTTATTCTTGTTATAGTGAATGAAAATTAAATATTTAACGGTTTAATGTATTATTAGAATATCGCTAGCCTTACCAACACAGGCATTATCCCTAACTGAGTTAACAACACAATTAAAAAATATGGTAACGATTAAACAAACACCCCTGTTCACAATGATTAAACTATCACCCAATCAATCGGCTACCTGGCGAGAAACTAAGATAGTCATTACTATCATGGTGCTACTTGTCATGAGTATTGCAATAGGCTGGAGTATGGCTGGTGCGTGGATTATTTTACCTTTTGCGGGTCTTGAAGTCGGTTTATTTGCCTATTTTATGTACCGCATTTGTCGCCAAGGCTTTGCTCAACAAGTCATTACGATCACCGCAGATCAAGTATTAATTGAATCGGGCATACAACGACGCGAAGTAGCGAGAACTTATCACAGAGAATTGCTTAGCTTTGAAATCAAAGAAACCGAACGTGATTGGCATTTACCTGATATTGTGTTGTGCTTGGATAATTATCGATTAAGTATTGGTGAGTTTCTTAATCAGGATGACCGCATATTACTTAAAGATGCGTTACAAAATTCAGGACTGCCTTTATCCCGCACACACTGGTGGAAAGAGTCTTAGAGTCAATGATGCGGATTGCTTAAAATTCACCAAAGAGGAGTTGATTGGGTAGGATCTCACCTTTTACAAGTTGTTGATAGCGTTGTATCAGTGCATCAACACCAGAAAACTCGTCGATACAATACTGTGCCTCAATGCCTTGAACAACCTGTTGCCAAGCATGACCGTATTCGCGCATAAATCGCTCATGCCCCCATAATTTAATGAGTAACTTGATGTGTTCAGGCGCAAAAAACACCTCACCTTTAAGCTTACCTGCTGGTTTATTTTGTTGGGCTTCAACGTCAGTAATACCAATAAATAAAGTAGTATGGTGTAGATGATCAAAGATTTCTTGGAGTTGTTGTAACAAGGCTTTATTGCCAGCAAAATCTAATACCCAAACTGGGGTTTTATAGCGCATGTTAGGCACTTGACTATACTCTAGCACTTCAGCATAACA
>JAQXDG010000095.1 GCA_029251505.1 Glaciecola sp.
AGCCAATCCCGTATTTATGGAAACATGGCATTAAAGATGGTCAATCGGTTGAACTACTGAGTGAGCTTAATGGCCCAAATGCGAGGATTGTTCGCTTTGGTAATCAAGTCAGCTTTTTAAACCCTGACATGCCGGCCCATTCGTTACAACAATCGCATATTCATGGACCCTTTGCCCATAACTTGATCCGTAATCCTGAGTTAATTAGTGAAGCGTATGAAGTGATTTTAGTCGGTAAAAGTCGCTCCGCAGGTAAGGAAGCATGGCAATTACGGATCGTGAGCCGTGACAACAGCCGTTATCATTATATTTTATGGATGGATGCGCAGTCTTATTTACCCTTGAAGCTGAATACGCTGAACGTCAAAGGTGAACTAATTGAACAAGTCCAAGCCACTAATTTGCAAATCACAGAGACATTGGATGCGGATTTTGCACAGCTTGAACAACGTGGTATGCCACAGATCATGCATATCAATCCGCCTAAAGTATTTAACTTAAATTGGGCGATTAATCGCTTGCCGGTGGGCATGAAAAAAGTCAAACGTGATATCCATCGATTATCCATCACCGATGATGTCGTTGAGTACGTATTACTCTCTGATGGCATGGTGGATGTCTCTGTATATTTGCAAAAAGCTTCCTTTGCACAGCCAGACGATGTGTTATTTACCAAAGACGCAGTGACATTTTTATCGCGGGTGAATGATGCATTACAAGTCTCTGTGATTGGTAAAATTCCGCCTGCGACAGCTCAACGGATTTTACAAATGATTGAGTCGGTTGATGCACCTGCAACCGTCAATCCATAATATGAGTAATCGGCCATGATTATCGAACAAGGTGTGGTGACACGCGTCGACACCAATGATGCTCAGCAGCAAGTGATCGAAGTAACGACGGCCATCAAAACCACATGCGGTAGTTGCCAAGCACAAAATAATTGTTCGACCAGTGTGATCGCAAAATTTTTCACCCCAAAAGCGGAAGCCTACCAATTTGTCGTTGATGAACCTGTGCTCGCCGGGCAGTTTGTAGAATTAGGTATCAGCGAATCACGCTTACTACAAGCTTCGTTTATGTTGTATTTATTACCTATTTTAATCTTTGTATTGAGTATTTCGTTGTTTGGATACGTCTTACAAGACACTGGATTTAGCCACGAACTGATTAGTTTAGCGTTAGGCGGATTGGTTACCATGATGGGTTTTGTCCTGATTTCAGGCTGGTTAAAAAAAGACAATCAAGACTATGCTCCCAAGTTATGCCGGATATTACCTCTGCAATCATCGCCGGTACAAATATCACCAGCCATCCCTATCACATCAATAGATTGAATGTGTCCAGTTTCTGACACATTTGGAAACCAGTAATATTCGCATTTAGGCGCAGTTCAAGGTAAAATCACGCGATTACACATCAAGATCCAATAATTCTTGATTTAGCATTTTTTTAACTTAGGTAACTAGACCTTTTATGCAACATAAAAACATTCGTAACTTCTCGATTATCGCTCACATTGACCATGGTAAATCTACCTTATCCGATCGTTTGATCCAGCAATGTGGCGGTCTAACTAATCGTGAAATGGCTGCACAAGTACTCGACTCTATGGATATAGAGCGCGAGCGTGGTATTACTATCAAAGCACAAAGTGTGACACTGGATTACAAAGCCAAAGATGGTGAAACTTACCAATTAAACTTCATCGATACACCTGGACACGTTGATTTTACTTATGAAGTGTCACGTTCATTAGCTGCATGTGAAGGTGCGCTATTGGTGGTTGATGCTGGTCAAGGTGTTGAAGCGCAAACCTTAGCTAATTGTTACACGGCGATGGATATGGATATGGAAGTGGTACCGATTTTAAATAAAATCGATTTACCACAAGCCGACCCGATGCGTGTGGCTGAAGAAATTGAAGATATTGTGGGTATCGATGCCATTGATGCCGTGCAGTGTTCTGCCAAAACCGGTGTGGGCATTGATGAAGTGTTAGAAGAAATTGTCGCTCGCATCCCGCCTCCAGAAGGTGATCCAGATGCACCACTAAAAGCGTTAATCATTGATTCATGGTTTGATAACTATCAAGGCGTTGTGTCGTTAGTTCGCGTTATTGATGGTCAATTGACCACCAAAGATAAAATCAAAATCATGTCAAATGGTACCGTTCATCAAGTCGATAAAGTCGGTATCTTTACCCCTAAACCTAATAATACAGGTGTGTTACGCAGTGGTGAAGTGGGCTTTATTATTGCTGGTATCAAAGAGATCCATGGTGCACCGGTAGGTGATACCATTACCTTATCTAGCAACCCGGCCACAGAAGTATTACCAGGCTTCAAAAAAGTGAAGCCACAAGTTTATGCCGGTGTGTTCCCAGTCAGCTCAGATGAATATGAAGATTTTCGAGATGCGTTAGCTAAATTAAGCCTTAATGATGCATCATTATTTTATGAACCAGAAAGCTCAGCAGCGTTAGGTTTTGGTTTCCGTATTGGTTTCTTGGGCATGCTGCACATGGAAATCATTCAAGAGCGTTTAGAGCGTGAATACGACCTTGACTTGATCACCACAGCGCCGACAGTGGTATATCAAGTATTGACCACCAAAGGCGAAATCGTTACCGTTGACAATCCGTCAAAATTACCGCCAATTAATGATATTGAAGAAATTCGTGAGCCGATTGTTGAAGCGAATATATTAGTTCCTTCAGAGTATTTGGGGAATGTAATTACGTTGTGTATCGAAAAACGCGGCGTGCAGACTAATATGGCGTATCACGGTAAACAAGTCGCGCTGACTTATGAAATACCGATGGCTGAAGTTGTATTAGATTTCTTTGACCGTCTCAAGTCGACCTCACGTGGATTTGCCTCTTTGGATTATAATTTCAAAAATTTCAATGCAGCAGACATGTGCCGTTTAGATATTCTTATTAATGGCGAGCGTGTTGATGCGCTGGCGTTGATTACGCACAAAGAAAACTCTCAAAGTCGAGGTCGTGATTTAGTTGATAAATTGCGTGAGTTGATCCCACGTCAAATGTTTGATATTGCAATTCAAGCAGCGATTGGTAGCCATGTGGTTGCACGCAGCACGGTTAAACAATTACGTAAAAACGTTATCGCCAAATGTTATGGTGGTGATATCAGTCGTAAGAAAAAATTACTCCAAAAACAAAAAGATGGTAAGAAACGCATGAAGACAGTAGGTAATGTTGAATTACCGCAAGATGCGTTTTTAGCAATACTTAAGGTAGGCAAATAATGGCGCAAATGTTTTCAATTTTTTTAGTGATATTAACCGTTGTAACTGGGTTAATCTGGTTAGTTGATTCATTGATGTTTGCGCCTAAACGTCGTGAGCGAGCAGCATTAGCTGCAGGTGTATCTGAAATTGAAGGCTTTGAACCACCGTTACCTTACGCGGTTGATACTGCCAAACAAATTTTTCCAGTGATTGCGTTTGTGATGATCATGCGTTCGTTTATTTATGAGCCTTTTCAAATCCCGTCCGGTTCAATGATGCCGACACTGTTAGTCGGTGATTTTATCTTAGTGGAAAAATTCTCTTATGGCTTACGTGATCCCATCACTCGCACCAAATTTTTGGAGGTGGGAGAGCCGCAACGCGGTGATATTGTTGTCTTCAAATATCCACCGAATCCAGAATTAGATTATATTAAACGTGTAGTGGGTTTACCGGGTGATCGCATCTTTTATCGTGCCAAACAAATTACCGTGGTACCAGCTTGTCCAACCGGTGAGGATTGTGATAAACCGTATTTAGTTAAATTATCAGACGCACAAATTAGTGAGTTTGCACAAAATATGGTGCCCCTTAACCAGTTTACGGAAAGCTTAGGCAGTGTTGAGCATCAAATTTTACAGCACCCTGTCTTGTCTGCCAGTGCCTCACAGTTTTATCGTCAACCGGGCACAGCTATGGATGAATGGATCATCCCTGACGGTGAGTATTTTGTGCTTGGCGATAATCGAGATAACAGCCGCGATAGTCGTTTTTGGGGTTTTGTTAGTACCGATCATCTAGTGGGCAAAGCCGTTGCGATTTGGATCTCATTTGAATTTGAACGCACTGCAGATGGCTGGTTACCACAATGGTTGCCGTCGGGTGTGCGGTTTGAACGTGTCGGAGGATTGCGATGAGCAAGGCAAAGCCTGCTAGAGCAACAAATCAACAAAAATTTCATAACCCAGGGATTGATGAGTGGGCGCCATTACAGCGTCTAATCGGCTATCAATTTGATGATGTGGGTTTATTACAGCAAGCATTAACCCATAAATCTGCGCACAAAAACCATAATGAACGTCTTGAGTTCTTAGGTGATGCGATTTTGGGGTATCTCGTTGCTGAACACCTTTATCATACCTTTACTGATGCGCCTGAAGGGCAACTGACGCGCATGCGGTCTGCGATAGTCAAAGGGGATACCTTGGCTGAAATTGCGGTTGAACATGACTTAGGTGACTACATTAGATTAGGTATTGGTGAGTTGAAAAGTGGTGGCAAACGTCGCGCGTCAATTTTAGCCGATGTGGTTGAATCTATTATTGGTGCTATTTACCTTGATGCTGGAACTGAAGCTTGTGATGAGTTTATCCATCGTTGGTTCGGTGCTCGCATGGCAAAGCTAGACCCTGATTTTCATCCTAAAGATGCCAAAACACGCTTACAAGAGTTTTTGCAATCTCGCTCCCAAGGGCTACCGATATACGAAGTCGTCGATGTGTCAGGTAAAGACCACAGCCAAACATTTACCGTGAGTTGTCAAACGACGATGCTCGAAGAAGCTATTACCGCTCAAGGACCCAGTCGCAAGCGAGCAGAACAACTAGCGGCCCAATCTACTTTAGAGAAATTACAATCATGAGCGATGCGCTTCCTTCTACCACCTATTGCGGCATGATTGCGATTGTTGGCCGTCCCAATGTGGGCAAATCAACTATCCTGAATCGTCTTATTGGGCAAAAGGTCAGTATTACCTCACGCAAGCCACAAACTACTCGACATCGGATTATGGGCATTGATTCAGAAGACAATAAACAAGCTATCTATGTCGATACGCCAGGGCTGCACATGGAAGAAAAGCGTGCGATTAACCGTTATATGAACCGAGCTGCGTCAAGTTCATTAGGCGAAGTGGCATTGATATTATTTGTGCTTGAAGGTACGCGTTTTACTGCCGATGATGCCATGGTACTAGAAAAAATCAAAGCATCTGGATTGCCTTGTTGGGCAGTCGTCAATAAATCCGATAATGTCGAAGATAAAAAACAGCTACTCGCCCATCTGACTTGGTTAGATGAGCAACATGACTTTGCGCATGTCATGCCAGTATCCGCCAAACTTGGGCGTTATTTACCAGAACTGCGCGAAATGGTTATGGCACAATTACCTGAAAGTGAATTTTACTACCCAGAAGAGTATGTAACGGATCGTTCCAGTCGTTTTATGGCGGCAGAGATCATTCGTGAAAAACTCATGCGTTATACTGGCGACGAATTACCGTATTCTGTAACGGTAGAAATTGAACAATTTAAACTCACTGAAAATGGTATTTACCGCATCAATGGCTTGATTTTAGTTGAACGCGAAACCCAAAAACGCATGATCATTGGCAAACATGGTAGTCATCTTAAAACCATCGGTTCAGATGCACGTAAGGATTTAGAAACCTTATTTGATAATAAAGTATACTTAGAATTATGGGTTAAGGTTAAGTCTGGTTGGGCTGACGATGAGCGAGCTTTACGCAGCTTAGGCTATGGCGAACATTAATAGATTAACCAGACAGTGTAAAGAGAAGAGCATGAGTGAATTT
>JAQXDG010000122.1 GCA_029251505.1 Glaciecola sp.
AGACCACTTAATACGTCATGGATATCATAGGGCAATAAAAATGTATGTTGTTAGAGCTAGGTTTATTTACTAATAAAAGTATCTACATTATATTTTCAACATTACAATTGGGTTCTCACTCATGTATATTTTGATATGACGATTAAACCAAGGAAAACACAATGACTGCCGATGACTTACATGCTCTAAAGATTGCGTTTAGCTATATGCCACAGGCGATTGAAGTAAATAAATATGAATATGGCGATGATTTTCAGAGGATCTTAGACCATATTGAATATGTTCGTGCAACATTACTTGAGCATGGTATCGATCCGGATGAAGTTTCTGGCGATATTAATCCGGATACGACCCCAAATTCTTGTTATTAATTTATTTAATATTTCCCCAATAAAACAGCCGGTTTATTTATAAGCTGGCTTTTTTTGTTTGCATATTTTCAAAAAGTGTTTATAAAGGCGTCTATTATATATACTCAACATTTTTAGATAAATTCAAGGAACATCATGCGAATTGCTATTTTGTCGCGCAACCCAAAATTATACTCAACTCGTCGCCTACAAGAGGCTGGCATTGCTTTAGGTCATGAAGTCGACATCGTAGATACCATGCATTGTTACATGGATATCACTAGTAATCATCCTTCCGTGCGCTATAAAGGTAAACCCTTACCTAAGTATGATGCGGTGATCCCACGAATTGGTGCTTCGGTGACATTCTATGGCACATCGGTTGTGCGTCAATTTGAAATGATGGGCACCTATAGTGTTAATGAATCGGTAGCCATTAGCCGTTCTCGAGATAAACTGCGATCATTACAATTGTTATCCAGAAAAGGCATTGGCATGCCTCGTACCGGTTTTGCTAACCATCCTGATAAAATTGATGATCTCATCAAAAATGTCGGTGGTGCACCGGTGGTGATCAAATTACTTGAGGGGACTCAAGGTATTGGGGTGGTTTTAGCTGAAACATCAAAAACAGCAGAAGCGATTATCGAAGCGTTCATGGGCTTAAATGCTAATATTTTAGTTCAAGAATACATAAAAGAAGCGGGCGGAGCTGATATTCGTTGTTTGGTCGTGGGCGGTAAGGTCATTGCCGCGATGAAACGCCAAGCTGCACCGGGTGAGTTTCGTTCTAATCTACATCGTGGCGGCTCAGCGAGTATTGTTAGATTATCTCCTGAAGAACGTAAGACTGCCGTTGATGCTGCGAAAACAATGGGTTTAGGCATGGCTGGTGTGGATATTTTGCGCTCTAATCATGGTCCAGTCGTCATGGAAGTGAACTCATCTCCAGGTCTTGAGGGCATTGAAAAAGCCACCGGTAAAGATGTGGCAACTATGGTAATTGAACATATAACTAAGTATGCAAAACCCAATAAAACCAAGACCCAAGGTAAAGGTTAATCGATGGAAAAACTGACTATTGGTGGTGTGGATATTCTCCCAGGTGAAACTAAGCGGATTGAGTTACCGATGCCACTGTTATATACCAATACCCAGATGTCTATCCCTGTTCATGTACAACGTGGTAAGCGACCCGGCCCGACATTATTTGTTAGCTCTGCTATTCATGGTGATGAGCTGAACGGTATTGAAATAGTCGGTCGTTTATTAAAAAGTCGGTCGATAAAAAATTTACGGGGTACGTTAATCGCAGTACCTATGGTTAATGTGTATGGTGTACTTAACCAATCACGCTATATGCCTGATCGCCGCGATTTAAATCGAAGTTTTCCCGGTAGTAAAAAAGGCTCTTTAGCGGGTCGAATAGCTAATTTATTTTTAAATGAAATTGTCCAACATTGCGACTATGGAATCGACTTACATACAGGAGCGATTCATCGCAGTAATTTACCTCAGATCCGGGGTAACTTAGACGATGAAGGCACCTTGGCTATTGCTAAAGCGTTCGGCATGCCGGTGTTACTCAATGCTGAAGAACGAGATGGTTCATTACGCCAGACTGCCTCTGAGCGTGGTGTGAAAGTAATTTTATATGAAGCCGGTCAAGCGCTGCGTTATGATGAGTTTTCAATCCGAGCAGGAGTGAAAGGCATTATCAATGTGATGCGTGAAATCGGCATGCTAAACAAACGTCAACGTTTAGGTAAACAGGTTAAATTGTTTATTGCTCGTCAAAGTGGCTGGGTACGAGCAAGTGAAAGTGGCTTCGTTAATCATGTCGCACAACTGGGTGATCATGTGAATGAAGGGGACTTATTAGCAACCATCTCCGATCCTTTTGGCACTGTACTTGATACGATTATCTCATTGACTGAAGGTGTGGTAATAGGTAAACAAAATATCCCACTAACACAAGAAGGGGATGCGATGTATCATATTGCTTATTTTAGCAAGCCAGATTCAGTCGCAGAGCACGTCGAATTATTGCAAGACAAACTTGATATGGAAGAAAATCCAAATCCTTTAGCAGATAAACAATCATGAAAAAAATAATTATTGGTTCATTAGAAAAATGTGATTTACCCCTATTAGGGATTGAAGGGCTGCATGTTCGGGTGGATACCGGTGCCAAAACTTCCTCTTTGCATGTAGACAATATTGAAGAATTTAAAAAAGACGACGAATTATGGATTGCGTTTGACATGCATCCAGACGTATATGATATTGAAGAAGTTGTCCGTAAAGAAGCGAAGGTCGTGGATATCAAGCGTGTTAAAAGTTCTACGGCTACACGCCAACGTCGATATGTGATCGTCACCAAGATTAAAATGGCGAATAAAACGTGGAAAATCCGCTTAACACTGACTAACCGTTCCACCATGACATACATGATGTTGCTAGGGCGTGAAGCGATGAAAGGGCGATTTATAGTCGACCCTGAGTGCCAATATCGTTTAGACTAGGCACTCTAGAGACAACTTACTCAGAATAAAACTAATAAAGAGGCCTTTAATTAAATGACACAATATACTGGTGATTTAGCAAAAATGGTTGTAGGTGTAAATGATGCTCATGTTGCACAATACACGTTACCCATTGGTGAACATAAAGTAGCGATGAATGAGCTGATAGGTCGCTCAATTTCGTTAACCAATCATGCTAAAATTACCTGTGTTGGTTGTGGTAGTGCAACCAATAAAAGTTTTAGTCAAGGGTTTTGCTTTTCATGTTTACGTGCGCTAGCACAATGTGATGAATGCATCATGAAACCAGAAAAATGTCATTATGCCCAAGGCACTTGTCGTGAACCACAGTGGGGAGAGGCACATTGCTTTAATACGCATTTTGTTTACTTAGCTAATACCGGACAGTCAAAGGTGGGGATTACGCGTCAAGTTGAAGGAAAAGTTTCTTCACGCTGGTTAGATCAGGGTGCTTCACAAGCCATTGTCCTATACAGAGTGAGTAATCGATTGTTGAGTGGTTTAGTTGAGACCGCTTGTAAATCGTTTATCTCTGATAAGACTAACTGGCGCACTATGCTTAAAGGTCTGCCTGAACCGGTTGATTTATTCAGCCTCAAACAAGAAATGGTGACCTCAATCGCACCACAAATTACTGCGTTACGTAAACAATACGGTTTGTTAGCAGTGCAAGATATCGAACATGACAGTGTCGATATTCATTATCCAGTCACTCAATATCCAGAAAAAGTGGTTTCGATTAATTTAGAAAAAACACCGTCTTTTACTGGCACCTTACTCGGCATCAAAGGCCAGTATTGGTTATTGGATGATAATCGCGTTATTAATATTCGCAAATATACCGGTTATCAAGCGACACTATCTGTTAATAACTAGGGACTGCTTACAAAAGGTCGTTTGCATTTATGTGGTGAATTCCTCAAGGAAGCAATGCAGCAGCAAAAGCTCCCATTCAGC
>JAQXDG010000131.1 GCA_029251505.1 Glaciecola sp.
AAAAAAACCATTGGCTGCCACCAAAAGTAAAATCAGAATAAAATGATGAGCGTTTTCCATGTCCGCGTTGAGCATACATCATGACAGCATCGACAAGTTGAGCATCGCGTTTATACTTATACCATACGCCTTTGGGGCGACCAGCTATATATTGGCTATCTTTGCGTTTTAGCATTAAACCTTCAATGTATCCCGAAGGATCATTGCACAACGTCTCTCGAAGCTGAGATAGCTCGACGGAATCAGCTACGCCAAATACTTTACTTTGCGATATAAAGTGGTCGTTTGCTAATATAGATTGAGCTAACTGATTACTTAAAATCTGTTGCCTGTCACACAAGGGAAGGTGGGTGAGGTCACGCGGGATAACTTGTGTAATGTCTTTTTCGCCTGTGCAATTGTCGCTAATGCTCAATACATCATAGAGAATCAAACCACATGGATAATCGGATTGTAATTTTTTGCTTGGTTTTTTCTTATTAAGGCGTTGTTGTAAATCATTAAATGAACTGATTTTTCCGTCTGTAAATGCCAGAAGTTCACCATCAAATACACCAGGAAGAGAAAAGCGCTCAAGGACATCGGGAAAGGCATTCGAAATATCGTCACCTGTTCGTGAAAATAAAGCTTTTTCCAAAATCGATTCAGTTTGTTTTACAACGATTTGTACTCGAATACCATCATATTTGGCTTCAGCTGTGTACTGAGAAAAATCCAGTTTTTCGATATCATCAGTTTGTAATGGATGAGCGAGTAAGACAGGGTGAAATACCAGTTTATCGCTAATATCGGGTTTATCTGCACGACCTTCAAGCCATTCTAAAAGATGGGTAAAGGGAGGTACCAATCCATGCCACAGTTTTTCTATTTCTGCGACATCGACTTGTCCATATTCCGCCAAAATGTGTTTTAAACGTCGCGCGGATAAACCCACACGTAATCCGCCGCTACCTAATTTGAGCAAAGTCCAACGCTGAGTTGGCGTTAAATTATTGAGTAAATCAATTAAATAAGGCTCAACCTCGTCTTTTTTGGCCTGTTGTAGCGTAGCCACAAATTCGCCGACACTGGGCATATTAAAGCTTGCGTCGGGAGCTGCCGGCCACAAGTGGGCAACCGTCTCACTCATTTCGCCGACATAGTCATAGGACATTTGAAATAATACAGGGTCAGTACGTTCGAGTATCAATTGTTTGATGGTGTTACGTTTGAAAAATGGAAAGTGTAATTGTCCTGCTAATGCGGCGATAACCCAACCGCGATCAGGATCGGGCGTTTGTGCCAAATAATCCCGGAGTAAACGACTTTTCGCGAGATGACTCGGCGTAAAATAGAGCGCATCAAGTAATTGACTAAGCTGATTCATTCTTCAATCTCATCGGCATAACCGATTAACCGTAAAGCACGCGCTTTGCGCCCGGATTGAGAAACCGCATGGATCAAGGCATCTTCGCGACCATGCGTCACCCAAACTTCTGTTGGATTGATTTCGTCTATACTGTCGAGTAGTTCACGCCAGTCACAATGATCAGAAACCATCAGCGGTAACTCCGCATTACGCTGTTTGGCTCGAGCACGGACTTGCATCCAACCCGATGCCATGCATGTCAACACATCGGGTAGTTTACGCGACCAGCGATCATGTAATGCAGATGGGGGAGCTAATACGATTTCGCCAGACAGTGAAGCTAAATCAGCGACTTCACTCACCGGGATCACATGGCCAAAGTCAAATCCAAACTGACGATACAAATCGACAAGTTTGAGCATTGCACCATGTAAATAAATCGGCTTGGTATAGCCTGCCGTGCGTAACCCGAGCAAGATGCGCTGGCACTTTCCTAACGCATAGACCCCAACAAGATGGGCGCGATGTGGAAAAATGTCTAATGAATGCAATAGTTTTTGAATTTCATCTTCTAAGGGTGGATGCTGAAATACCGGTAAAGCGAAAGTCGCCTCAGTAATAAACACATCACAAGCAACCGCTTGAAATGCCGCACAACTGGGGTCAGGCGTTCGTTTATAATCGCCACTAATCACCAGTCTTGCTCCTGCATATTCCAATAACACTTGCGCCGATCCCAAGATGTGTCCTGCTGGATAAAAAGTCATAAAGACAGGTTCAACCCCTTCAAGCTGAACTCGTTCACCATATTGGAGTTTGTGTTGGCTAATCGAATGTTTCTTACCATAGCGCGTTTGCATAATCGCCAACGTTTCTGGTGTGGCCCAAACATGAGTATGACCTGCGCGGGCATGGTCGGCATGTCCATGTGTCACAATAGCATGTTCGACAG
>JAQXDG010000147.1 GCA_029251505.1 Glaciecola sp.
GCCTCATTGTGTTTATCGTTGTAACTCACAATGTCATGCAGGGTAAACCCATCATGATAAGTAATTGGATTCACCGAAGTATGAATGCTGCGCACGCCTTTATGGAAAATATCACGAGAACCAAACATACGAGTCGCAAACGTTCCTGTTATGCCTTTATCTCCGCGCCAAAACGCTCGAGCAGTATCTCGATACTGATCATTCACTTCGGCATAACGCTCAGGAAATTGCCCTAGCTGATATCCGTAATCGCCCAAATCCCAAGGTTCGGCAAGCATATAACAATCACGTAGGATCGGATCTTGTTCCACCGCTTTGAAAAAAGCCGCTTTTTTGGAATACGTATGAGGTTCACGCCCTAACCCTGTCGCCAAATCAAAGCGAAATCCATCGACGCCATAAATTAACACCCAATGCCGCATCGCTTCTAGCACTAAGGTTAAAATAAACGGACTGTCGATATTCAGGCTATTGCCACAACCACTATAATTAGCATAATAATTGTCTTTACCAACTCGGGTATAGGCTTCGTTTTCACACATAGCACGCAAATTAATGATCGGTCCATCTGGCCCTGATTCGGCGGTATGGTTAAACACCACATCAAGAATGACTTCAAAGCCCGCTTTATGATACTCCTGCACTAACAATTGCATTTCTTCGTGTGCGTCCGACAGTGCATAACGGGGCTCAGGTGCGAGCAATGAAGCGGGATTGTAGCCCCAGTAATTAGTCAAACCTTTCTCAGTAATAAACGGCTCTGGCATGAATGCCATGACCGGCATTAACTGAATCGTCGTGACACCTAAGTTATGTAGATGCTCTAATATCGCTGGATGGACTGCACCAACATAGGTTCCCTGTTCTTTTTCAGGCACATCAGGATGACGTTTAGACATGCTTTTGACATGCATTTCATAAATAACTCGGTGCGCAGGATCAACTTTTTTAGCTAGTGGAGTACGTTGTAAATGCTGCCTGGAAATTTTCGTTTTGGGATAAAACAAATGAGGTTCATGCAAATAGCGCTCAGCATCCCAATGCCAAGCTGAGGTGAGTTCTCTACTAAAGGGGTCTGAAAAAAACTGTAACCGAGTACTCGGCAGGTCTGTTCCCTCAACTAACTCGTCTATGTGAGTCACATACAAATAGCAAAATCCATCAACGTTAAGCGATAATGTGTCATACCACACGTCTCCCTCTTGATGACGCATTTGATGTTCATACATCAACTCCATCGTATCGGGGTGATAAATGTAAATATGGCAATTGCTTAATTGCGGTCCGTATACCGCAAAATTAATATCGTGAGGTAAAAAACTGCAACCATAAGGATAAGGCTTTGCTCGGGTTAACATAACACCTCTATATCAGCAATTAATGTGGTTTAGTCCTGTTTGATCCAGAACATCGTTGATAATGGAGGTAAGGTTAGTTCAATACTATAATCTTTTCCATGACTATGCTTATGTTGCGCCTCTAATTGACGCGCTTGCATATACCCACTGCCCCCAAACTCGGTATCATCGGTGTTGAGTAAGACGCTATAAATCCCTTTATCTAAGCCTATTCGTACCTGGTCAACGGGTATTGGTGTAAAATTACATAATACGTAAATAGTTTGTTTAGTTTGCGGATCATAACGCAAAAACGATAAAATCGAGCGCTCGGCATCATCATGGGTCAACCATGCAAAACCAGGGTGTTCATGATCGCAGGCGTGCAATGCCGGAAACTCTTTATATAGCGTATTTAATGTTTGGTATAAATGCTGCACCTGTTGATGTTTATTATGTTGTAATAACTCCCAGTCTAGCTCCCCATCGTGATCCCACTCTTTAAATTGCGCAAATTCATTGCCCATAAAGTTGAGTTTTTTCCCTGGATGGGCATACATAAATCCAGCATAAGTACGTAAATTAGCCGCTTGTTGCCATTCATCGCCCGGCATTTTTCCGAGTAAAGAGCCTTTGCCATAGACGACTTCGTCATGTGAAATAGGCAACACAAAGTTTTCATCAAACGCATACATCATACTAAAGGTAATATCGTTATGGTGATAACGGCGATACGCCGGATCTTTGGCAATATAGTTTAATGAATCATGCATCCAGCCCATATTCCATTTAAAACCAAAACCTAAGCCATCCATATCAACTGGTCGCGATACGCGTGCAAATGACGTTGATTCTTCGGCAATGGTGATCACGTTAGGATGCGCAGCATACACCGCTTGGTTAACCCAGCGTAACAATGAAATCGCCTCGTAATTATGATTGCCACCATCGACATTGGGGATCCACTCGCCATCATTACGCGAATAATCTAAATACAACATCGACGCCACCGCATCGACTCGTAAGCCATCTATATGAAATTTATCACACCAAAATAATGCATTTGCGACTAGAAACTGCCTGACCTCTGATTTACCAAAATCGTAAATGCATGAGTTCCAATCTGGGTGCCAACCTTTACGCGGATCTTCATATTCATACACACACGTCCCATCAAAACGCGCTAAACCATGACCGTCTTCAGGGAAATGAGCTGGAACCCAATCAATAATCACACCAATGTTAGCTTGATGGCAGGCATCAACAAAATATTTAAAATCATCAACTGAACCAAAACGGCTCGTCGGTGCAAATAACCCAACCGGTTGATAACCCCATGAACCATCAAAGGGATACTCAGAAATCGGCATCAACTCAATATGGGTATATCCCATATCGACAGCGTATTTAACTAAATCAACGGCGAGTTCACGGTAAGTCAAATACCGGCGTTCATCATGCGGTCGTTTCCATGATGCTAATTGCACCTCATAGATGCTCATCGGTTGATGATACGGGTCGTGATTTTGACGATTCATCCATTTCGAATCAGTCCATTGATACGCATTGTGGTCGATAATTTTTGAAGCATGAGAAGGATACTGTTCAGCACTGAAGCCGACTGGATCGGCTTTATGGGGTAAACTATGACCGTGTTCATCTTTAATGGCGTATTTGTATTTATCACCAACGCTTGCCTGCGGAATCACTAAGACCCAATAGCCCATGTCGGTTTTTTGCATTTGGTGTGATAGGTCGTTCCATAAATTAAACTCAGCCACAACACTCACAGACTTTGCATTTGGGGCAAACACTGCAAAACGCACGGCGCTAATTTGCTCACCATTGTCTAAGTCTATCGTCATTATCTGAGCGCCTAATTGCTCATAAATATTTTGGGGCACATGATCAACAAAATGCACGGCATGATAAGCCTCATCTTTAAATGCATACGGATCGTATACCTGATATTGCGTATCCTGAGTCGTCACATTTAGCAAATATTGCGACACGCTGAGTGATGTATGACCGGTAAAAATACCATCAGCCACTCGCTTACATTGACTTAACACACTCCCATCTAAAGCGAGAACGTCAACACTGTGCGCTCCTGGTAAACAAAAGCGGAAAAAAGTCCCATCGGCATGCATAAACGCACCCAAATCAGAAAATGGATGAGATGCGCTAGCGGTTTGTATATGGGTTAAATCTGCCATGAAGAACTAAAATCCTTGTTTCTATAATGTCTAATTTTTTATGCCTAGGCATTACGCCTAAAATATTATGCCGAAGCATTGCGTCGAGCTGCGTCAATATTTTGCGCTAGCTCTATAATCTCAGGTTTAGAGAATATATCTTCTAGGTTACATGACAATTTACGCTTCCAGTTAGGGTATTCTTTAAATGTACCCGGAATATTTACCGGTTTATCCATTTGTAACCAATCTTCAAGTTGCAGTGATAATAACGCACTTGAGCCTGTTGCCATATGGGTTTGCATGCCATAATTTAACTCTTGAGTCATACCGACATGCTCCACTTGATGTGAAACATTATGCGATATAGCACCGTGTCCATGCAACGTATTTAAAATTTGTTGTTTATTATCATGACGTGAAACGTATAAAGGCTGCAATATTTCTTCTGTTGGGTAGAGACCTAATTCTTTACCTAATTCCAGATCATTACAATGCCAATAGCCAATCAATGTGGGGAAATCATGTATGGTTAAGGTCGACATCGATTGCACTGGATAATGACTTGGTGAGAAAAAACCGCCGTCTTTAGCTTGCTCGAAAAAGAACACACGATACGAATACACACCATTATCTGCCAATTTTTCACGAATCTCTTCAGGCACTGTTCCTAAATCTTCACCAATAATCAACGTTTGGTTACGGTGCGACTCCAACGCTAAGATCCCTAACAAATCATCAACAGGGTAATATACATACCCCCCTTTATCGGCAGAATCCCCTTTTGTGACCCACCATAAGCGTAACAATGCCATTGCGTGATCGATTCTCAAAGCCCCTGAATCGCGCATATTTGACGCAAACAGATCAACAATAGGTTGATACGCTTGCTCATATAATTTTTTGGGATCCATGGGGGCTAAGCCCCAATTTTGACCTAATGGACCTAAAATATCAGGCGGGGCTCCGACTGAAGCAGAGGTGACATATAAGTCTTTTGCTCCCCAAATCTCTGCACTGCCCTCACTGACTCCAACCGCTAAGTCACGATAAAGGCCGATGATCATTTTACGATCTTGGGCAGCTTGACTCGCTTGGGCAAATTGTTGCGCAGCAAGGAATTGCAAGAATCCATAAAAACGTACCGCATCAGCGTTTTCTTCTGCAAATTTTACGACCGCAGGCGCATCCGCATCTTGGTACTGCTCCGGGAATACCGGCCAGCCCCAACACTCAAGTTGTTGTGCTTTTAAATCAGCTTGTAAGGCATCATAACGGATCAAAGTTTGTAAACTCTTACCACCCGCTACAAGAAAGGCATCAAGTTCAGTTTGTAACGCCTTATTCGCTTTGTTTTCGGTATATAAGGCATGCAACACTGGCATTTTTAATGCTGCAACCGCATCATAATCGATATATTCAATGGCACGCGTATGCGCAAGCTTATGCGTAAATTCAGGATCAGTCACTAAAGCTTGAATACTCGGAGCACTGAAACCTGGAACACTGGTGACGTCTATATATAAGTGATTGAGCCATTTACGCGATGACGGTGAATAAGGTGAACATGCATCGGGTTCGTTTGGATATAGCGCATGAATTGGGTTCAAACCGACAAAGTCAGCGCCTTGGTCTGCTGCTTTATGGATCAATTGGGTTAGATCACTAAAGTCTCCCATACCCCAATTGTTTTCACTACGAACACAATACAACTGAATGCTCAAACCCCAGATTTTCTTTCCCTGAGCAATAGATTGAGGGGTATAACAAGCTTTGGGTGCTTGTATAAGACGACCTTGACCAATAATATCATCATCGTCCATCGCTACTGTCAATGAATGGTAACCATGCGGCAAATTGATGTGTAATTGAACAATATATTCTTGGAATTCAGCGCCAGCAACATCGGATACATTAACTAATTCATGTTCGACTAACTGCGTTGTAAACTCATGGATTTCACCGGACTCAAACGTTACCGAAAACTTAATCGCTTCGGTGACCAGCTCAATCGGTAAACGTACTGCAAACGCAAGGTGATCGCCATCACGCAATACTTGCACAGGATTAAGTGGTGTCATCCAAACATCATCAATTTCTTGGGTCAACTGTAGCTCTAAGTGACTGAGATTATTAACATCATAGCCCATCACACTGAGTAGTTTTTCTTTGGTGCCAGGATGTATAGTGGTTGTTTTTCCATACGCATCCACAAAATCACTTTCTATTCCACGCAGCTGCACTAAGGTATCTATGATTGAAGGAGTCATTCACTATTCCAAATTTTAAAAAAATTGCATCACACATTATTCATGATTATGACACAAGGGCTAATTGAATACGTTTGCAAAGAAAAAATAGACAAAATAGACAAAATACCTTGTAATAAAACTACATTATTATTGCAAATATCCGACTAAAAGCCTATTATTATGAAAGTTTATTTCATTAACGAGGTCACATATGACGATTAAAGTTGGAATCAATGGATTTGGACGCATTGGGCGTTTAGTCATGCGCGCAGCATTAGAACGAGACAATATTGATGTAGTAGCAATCAATGATTTGTTAGACTTAGATTACATTGCTTACATGTTCAAATACGATTCTACCCATGGTCGTTATCCTGGTAGCGTTGAAGTGGTTGACGGTGGACTACAAATCGATGGTAAGTTTATCCGTGTTACTAACGAACGTAACCCTGAAGCACTCGCTTGGGATGCCGTTGACACAGACGTTGTCGTCGAAGCAACCGGTTTATTCTTAACTGAAGAAACAGCACAACAGCACATCACTGCGGGTGCCAAAAAAGTGGTATTATCTGCCCCTTCTAAAGATCACACGCCCATGTTTGTTATGGGGGTTAACCATACCGAATACGCAGGTCAAGCGATCGTATCAAATGCCTCTTGTACTACTAACTGTTTAGCTCCATTAGCGAAAGTTATCAATGATAACTTTGGCATCAAAGAAGGGTTAATGACCACAGTTCATGCAACAACGGCAACTCAAAAAACCGTTGATGGTCCATCTGCCAAAGATTGGCGCGGTGGTCGTGGTGCAGGTCAAAACATCATACCTTCATCTACCGGTGCTGCTAAAGCGGTTGGTAAAGTCATCCCTGCACTGAATGGTAAATTGACCGGTATGGCATTTCGCGTTCCAACTCCAGATGTCTCAGTTGTTGACTTAACGGTAACGTTAAATACGCCTGCGTCATATGAGCAAATCTGTGCAACATTAAAAGAAGCTTCAGAAACTTACATGAAAGGTATCATGGACTACACTGAAGATGCAGTCGTATCAAATGACTTTATCGGTGACAAGCATACGTGTATAGTTGATGCTACCGCTGGCATTGCTTTATCGGATACCTTTGTCAAGTTAGTCGCTTGGTATGACAACGAAATGGGTTATTCAAATAAAGTACTTGATTTAGTAACACACATTTCTAAATAAGACATTATTTCACTGCGTCGCATGGCGTTTTGATTATTAAAAAGCCATCAACAGGTTTATACTGTTGGTGGCTTTTTTAGTTACCCCACACCGGAGCTTTTTTCATGACCCATTTTTCTAATGCAACGATCCCGTTACTCACATTAACTCACGGTAACAGCCAGTGCGTGTTAAGTTTATTTGGCGCGCACGTATTAAGTTATCAGCACAATGGAAAAGAAAAACTCTTTGTTAGTAAAAAAGCCCATTTAGATGGCACCCGTCCTATTCGTGGTGGCATCCCGGTATGTTGGCCATGGTTTGGACAGCTTCACCCTGATATCGCTCAACATAAACATGCACATGGTTTAGTTCGTAATCAACTGTGGCAAATTGACGCTCAAGTTAAGACCGACCAAGTCACAAGCATTACTTTGAGCCCTACAGTGACGTCATCACTTTTATGGCCAGAGGGCTTAAGTGCTCAACTCGTTGTGACCTTAACTGCCGATACCTTGTCTATTGCATTACATTCGCATAATAACAGTGACGCTTCTATTCCATTGTCATGTGCCCTACATAGTTATTTTGCCGCACCGGATGTCACCAACATTCAATTAGTCGGACTCAGTGGTCCTTATTTTGATAATGCTAATAACGGCGCTATAGGGCACACTCCGTCACCCTACCTCATCAGTGCTGAAGTTGATCGCATCCACCCAACTCATGTAGCACAAACACAGATTAAACAGACATCACAGACGATGACTACCGTGATGCATCAAGGACATGATTCATTAGTGGTATGGAATCCTTGGATAGAAAAATCCAGTGCTTTGGCGGATATGGCAGTTACAGAATATTTATCGATGGTATGCATTGAGACAGCATTAACCCAAGGGTTTAGTTTACCTGCTGGACAATCTCATGTACTTGAGCAAACCATTGCATAAGTAAATTACGCGTCAAATTAACACGATTCACCAACAAACATCTCGTAATCTAATACCTGACTCTCAGGGTTTTTAGAAAAAAACATGCGTGTCGCAATGCGACCTTTTTCAGTACTATTTTGATATACCGTGGTTAAAATGGGATGATGGCGCTTGGTTTCTTCGATGCCATCAAACCCGACAATTTTGACTTGTTCAGGTACTTTGATACCGGCACTTAGTAATTCACGTAACACCGACAAACCAATTAAATCTGACATACATAAAATGGTATTTGGTAATTGTGGTTCTTGTAAAATCTCTAATGCTGCAATTTTTGCAAAGGCTTGGCTACTTTCAGGTACATTCCAGACTAAAGATTCATCTAGTTTAACCCCTGCGTTTCTAAGGGCATGTAAATACCCTTGATAACGCTGATGGGCAACAGATGTTTCTACTTCAACCAACGGTGTGTCCATTACTTTAGTCGTGATATCTCCATGCGTAATACGCAAACCAACAATCGCAACACGATCACCTGGTGCGATAGCACGTTGAGCGATTTCAAATGCCGCTTGTTGATTATCGACAGCAATTGATGCCCGTTCAGGCAAAGCAAAATCGACGGTAATCACTTTCTTCTGGCAGACGGTTAACTCATTTAATAATGCGGGGTTACGTGGCATACCATAACAAATAAACCCATCCACAAAATCAATGACAGAATTAATGGATTGGGAATTTCCTGAAAAAAGTAATAAATGTGATTTGTGCGTTTTAAGGATCTCAGATACGCCTCGGATAAATGAGGAAGCAACCGGATCACTAACCATGTAATCAATACTGTCAGCCAGTACCAAGGCGATAATACCAGAGCGACCACGGCGTAATGATTGCGCTGCTTTATTGGGGCCGAAATAACCTAATTGTTGACATGCCGCTAAGATCTCTTCGCGTTTTGCTTTAGATAATTGATCAGGACGATTAAAGGCATTTGAAATCGTTGCGGTACTAACATGCAATGTATCAGCAATTGAACGAAGAGTATGAGATTTATTTTTCACAAGCAGCAATAAGATATGTTAAAAAAATGTATCTTAACACGTGTTAAGTTAAAGAAAAACAAAAGGCTTAATCAATTAAGCCTTTTGTTTTATAATGTAAATATGACAGCACTGAAATTTCAGCTAAAATTATGCGACGGTTGCAGCCCCTGCAACAGCTTCACGCGCTAGACGTGTAATACCATCCCAGTCACCATTTTGTACCATATCATCAGGCGCAACCCAAGAACCACCCACACAAGGAATGTTTGGTAATGCAAGATACGTCAGGTAATTACTCGGACTAATACCACCAGTAGGACAAAATACCATATCAGGGAAAGGACCACTGATTGATTTAATGGCTTTGACACCGCCCACAGCTTCTGCTGGGAAAAACTTAAGATGTGTATAACCTGCATCTTTACCTTTCATCAAATCAGACGTCGATGAAATACCAGGGATCAATGGGATGGTGCCTGCTTGACCTGCTTTTAGTAAATCAGCAGTCATGCCTGGACTAATAGCAAATTTGGCACCAGCATCAGTAACGGCTTGTAATTGCTCAGCATTAGTCACCGTACCAGCACCAATCATGGCTTCAGGCAACTCAGTTGCAATCAATTTGATTACATCTAGCGCTACAGGTGTGCGTAACGTGACTTCTAATACGCTAATACCGCCAGCAATTAATGCTTTAGCTAGTGGTACCGCATGGGCTAAATCGTGAATGACTAATACAGGCACGATAGGACTTGTGGCGAAAACTTCTTCGACGGTATGCTGCCAATTGTTACTCATTATGACGCACTCCTTAGTTGTTGGTTAAGATACGCTGCCGCACCGATTAGCCCGTGATCGGGCTCATTAATAATAAAAGTTGGAATATTTTTCACATAACCTGGAATGGGTGGCTTGGCTTCAAAGCGCGCTCTAAATTTGCTAGCATTGAGAAAATCAATAAATCGTGCAGCGATACCACCGCCGATAAATACGCCTCCAGTTGTCGCTAAATTAATCGCTAAATTACCTGCAAACGTGCCCATCGCATTACAAAAAGTATGTAAGGTTTCAACACAAATAGCACATGAACCCGCTAATGCTTTTTCGGTAATATCTGCGGCATCATCAAATTGCGCATCTTGATTATTATGCGCACACAAGGCTTCATAAATATTCACGATACCGCGACCTGACATGACTTCTTCTGCAGTAACACGACCAAGCTTTTTATAAATATATTGCCACACAATCATTTGCGTTAGATCAACGGGAGCAAAATCAACGTGACCACCCTCACCGTCCAATGTTTGCCAGCCTTGTTGCGTTAAGGTTAAATGTTCAACGCCTAACCCAGTACCAGGGCCAAAGACTGCTATGTTGCCTTTAGGGTTCACACTACCAGAGCCAATTTGGACAATTTGATCATCACTTAAAACCGGTAACGAGTGTGCTACTGCGGTAAAATCATTAATAACAAATAAGTGCGTCAATCCAAGTGCCGCCTGTAAATCTGCGCGCGAAAATGACCAATGATTGTTACAAAAATCGACAAAATCTTCATTCGCCGGCGCAGCTATTGCTAAACACACTGCATTAAACGTAAACTTGGCGTTATTGGCAAAATACTGTTCAATCGCATCTTGAATGGTCGGGTAATCCGCCACTAGATATTTTTCAATGTGACTGATACCAGTATCTGACACTTGTGCAAAGCGCACGTTGGTGCCGCCAATATCAGCGATGAGTTTATGCGTCATGTAAGCTTCCTTGTTGAGTAAACAATGCACATGCGCCTTCTTCTGCTCCGGTTAATGCTAAACGCATTGAAGCAAACATTTCACGACCCATACCCTGTGCATGTTTAGTTAAATCTGCAGGTTTGTTTTCACGTTGTGCCAATTCGGCTTCATCAACTAATAACGTTAATGCGCCGGTCACCGTGTCAATTTTAATTAAATCATCATTTTGTACTTTCGCTAACAAACCACCTTTATAAGCTTCCGGTGTTAAGTGAATGGCTGCTGGGACTTTACCTGACGCACCAGACATCCGGCCATCGGTGACCAATGCGACTTTAAAGCCCTTATCTTGCAATACACCAAGCGGCGGTGTTAAACGATGTAACTCCGGCATACCAATTGCTGAAGGTCCTTGGAAGCGTACGACAACGATACAATCTTTGTTAAGGTCGCCCGCTTTAAATGCATCATCCAAATCAAATTGATCTTCAAATACAACAGCTGGTGCTGTAAAAATACAATGCGGGTTACGTAACGCCGAGGTCTTCATAACCGCACGCCCTAAGTTACCTTCTAATACCGATAAACCACCATCGGGTTTGAACGGTTCTGCTACCGTGGCGACAACAGTTTTATCGAGTGATTCTTTTGGACCATCGACCCAAGTTAATTCACCATCACGGATTACTGGTTCTTTGGTATATTGGTCAAGGCCTTCACCACAAATCGTTTTAACGTCATTATGGAGTAATTTATTGTCTAATAATTCTTTGAACAACAACGCCATCCCGCCAGCAGCAGTGAAGTGGTTAATATCCGCAGAACCGTTTGGATAAATACGAGTTAATAATGGCGTAGCTTTTGATAAATCAGAGAAATCATCCCAGTTAACAATATAACCGGCCGCTCGAGCAACGGCGACTAAGTGCATCGTATGGTTGGTTGAGCCGCCCGTCGCCAATAATGCAACAATACCGTTAACCACGGCTTTAGCATCTACGATATGGCCAATAGGTGCATAATTATCACCTAAATCGGTAATACGCGTAGCTTGAACTGCTGCTGCTTTGGTTAATGCATCACGTAATGGTGTGCCTGGATTAACAAAGCTAGAACCCGGTAAATGTAAGCCCATCATTTCAACGACTAACTGGTTTGAGTTTGCAGTACCGTAGAAAGTACAAGTACCCGCTGAATGATACGATTCAGACTCGGCTTTGAGTAGCTCGTCACGACCGGCTTTGCCTTCAGCATAAGCTTGGCGTACACGGGCTTTTTCTTTATTCGGTAAACCAGACGGCATTGGACCAGCTGGGACAAATACGGTTGGTAGATGACCAAAACTCAAGCCACCCAATAATAATCCTGGAACAATTTTATCACAAATACCCAGCATTAATGCTGAATCGAACATGTTGTGGGACAAACCGACCGCTGTAGACAGCGCAATCACATCACGGCTCATCAAGCTTAAATCCATGCCTGCATTACCTTGTGTTACGCCATCACACATGGCTGGTACGCCACCTGCAAACTGCGCCACAGAACCGACATGACTAATCGCTTCTTTTAAAATAGCTGGGTACGCTTCGTAAGGTTGGTGCGCAGATAACATATCATTATATGAAGAGACGATGGCGACATTCGCTTTAACCATACTGGTTAAATCTTGTTTATCTGCTTTACCACAAGCAGCAAAACCATGCGCTAAATTACCACAAGACAGCGAGCCACGGTGAGGACCCTGGATGCGGGCAGCTTCTATTTTAGCTAAGTAATCTGCACGAGTTTTGACACTTCGCTCGATGATGCGTTGAGTAACTTCATTAATTAAACTATTCATGGTCATAAATCCTATGGTGCCCACATGAGTTGAACATTAGCGCGATCAAGCACCGCTTTGATTGGCATTTGTGTTTCGGTACTGGCAAGTGCTTGTGCCACTACTGCTTGTTTCGCAGACCCCGTCAAATGCAAGAAAATATGGCTAGACGCTAATAATGCAGGCAGCGTTAAGGACATCCGTTGATGGGGCGCGGTTGTCGGTTGTACAGCGATGTATTTTTTACCTGAATTCAGATCTAAGCCGGCTTGCAACTCTTTTGAACAAGGGAACAAAGAGGCAGTATGCCCATCTTCGCCCATTCCTAAAATCAATACATCAAACGGCATTCTCACATTACTTAGCGCTGCCTCACAGGCAGATACAGCATCGTTAGCGTCTGCAAAATCATGCTTTAGACTGATAAATGTCGCCGCTACCGCGTTACCGACTAATAAATGTTCACGAACTAGTTTGTCATTACTTGCAGCATCATTAATATCTACCCAGCGATCATCTGCCAAACTGATTACCACTTTAGACCAATCTAAATCGGCTTGAGATAACGCAGCAAATAATGGTTTTGGCGTATTACCACCACTTACGATCAAGCTCGCTTGGCCTTTTTCCGCAATCGCTATCTGCAAAATAGCGATTATTTTGGTCGCAAAAGTTTCGTTCAATGCTTCTGTTGAAGCAAATTCATGTGTTTGTAATGACATTGTTATTCCTTATTTCACGGCTTTGGACTGATACCAAGCGCGTCCTTCTTTAGCAAGCAATCCTATTGATTCTACCGGTCCCCATGTACCAGCTTGATATGGCTCTGGAGGTTGATTACTGCTGTTCCAAGCTGAGATAATTGAATCAACCCAAGACCAAGCTTGTTCAATTTCATCACGACGAACAAATAATGCTTGATTACCTAACATGACTTCTAAGAGGAGTTTTTCATACGCATCAGGAATACGTTCACCTTGGAACGCTTCTGAGAAACTCAGGTTAAGATATGATTTTTGTAAATCCATCGAACCGCTAGTAGTCAAACCAGGGACTTTATTCATCACCGTGACTTCAACCCCTTCATCAGGTTGTAAACGGATGACCAACTTATTCGGTGGTAAGCTAGCGAAACTGTCGCCAAATAGATTGTGCGGTTGACGTTTGAAATAGATGACGACTTCTGAAGTCTTTGCAGGCATACGCTTACCGGTTCTTAGGTAAAATGGCACACCAGCCCAACGCCAATTATCAATTTGAGCTTTAATTGCGACAAATGTCTCAGTTTTAGAACGCTCATTCGCATCCGGCTCGTCTAAGTAGCCAGGCACTTCAACACCATTTACAAACCCACCAATATATTGACCACGAACAGTCGATTGTTGGTAGTTAGATTTGTTAATTGGACGTAGTGCTTTTAAAACTTTGAGTTTTTCATCACGGATACTATCAGCGTCTAATGTCGTCGGTGGCTCCATCGCGACCAGACTTAATACTTGTAATAAATGGTTTTGCACCATATCACGCATTTGACCGGCGTCATCAAAGTAGCCCCAACGCCCTTCAATACCGACTGATTCTGCAACGCTAATTTGCACATGGTCAATACAGTTATGATCCCAGTTAGTCGCAAAAATAGAATTAGCAAAACGTAACGCAATCAAGTTGAGTACCGTTTCTTTACCTAAATAATGATCAATACGATAGATTTGATTTTCGTTAAAGTATTCGGCAACTTCTTCATTAATTAACTTGGAAGACGCTAAATCATGCCCAATTGGCTTTTCCAATACGACACGAACAGATTCATCAATGATTTCTGCAGCAGCAAGGCCTTTACATATATCACCATAAACCGCAGGTGGTGTCGCAAAGTAACAAACCATAATCCGGTCTTGATTTACGTGCTCTGACAATCCTGAGTAATCTTCAGGACTCTTCATATCGATCTTCACATAACCGAGTTTATCGCAGAAGCGCGCCCATGTAGTTTCACACACAGGCTCTTTGGTAAATTTTTCAATGTTATCCTTAACAGTCTGTTGATATTCAGCAATCGTAGATTCAGAACGAGCTACACCGATGATTTTAGTATCGGTATGCATCAGATCGGCTTTTTCGAGTTCATATAAAGAAGGCAATAACTTACGGCGGGCTAAATCGCCAGCAGTACCAAACAACACGAAGTCTACGGGTTCAAAAGATGTATTTAACACGGACAAGGACCTTATAGTTAAAGAAAATAATCATGCTATAGCATAGTACTTTTCAGATGATAACGCAGAGTTTACTCAATTTTGTAGTAAAATTACAACTTAAGTTGCTTATTAATGTTAAAAAATATCGAAAAACGTATTTTTTGATAAGATTTTATGTAATGAACTACAAAAATAAGCGTATACTGAGCAAAAAGTCCTCAGTAAAAATAGGATTTCCATAGTAGTAAATGATTTTTTGTGAGCCATTTGTAACATTGCAGCACATCAGCAGCAGCACATCATCAAGAGTGAAGTAGATGAACATTTTAGATAAAATAACGCGCAACACAGAACTATTCAGCAAATCTGAAAAGAAAGTCGCTGAAGCGATCCTCGCTAACCCGCAAACAGCTATACATTCAAGTATTGCCACGTTGGCCAATCTCTCTGGTGTCAGTGAACCTACCGTCAATCGCTTTTGTCGACGTTTAGATACAAAAGGATTCCCTGATTTTAAATTACATTTAGCACAAAGTCTTGCTCAAGGTACGCCCTATGTGAACCGCAATGTTGACGAAAATGATGGCCCCGAGGAATACACCAATAAAATCTTTGAATCCACCATGGCAGCGCTGGATATAGCCAAACAATCCGTTGATATTAGTACGATTAACCGTGTTGTTGACTTGCTTACTCAGGCTAAAAAAATCTCATTTTTTGGTCTCGGATCTTCGGCATCTGTCGCCCATGATGCGTTAAACAAATTCTTCCGTTTTAATGTTCCAGTGGTCTATTTTGAAGATATCGTCATGCAACGTATGTCAACGATGAACAGCACTGAAGGCGATGTTATTGTGCTCATTTCACACACAGGCCGAACTAAATCATTGGTCGAAATTGCCCAAATGGCGCGCGCAAATGATGCGATTGTTGTCGGTATTACAGCCGCTGATAGTCCTTTAGGACGTGAAAGTAACTATGTATTATCGCTTGATGTGCCAGAAGATACCGATATGTATATGCCAATGGCATCTCGTATCGCGCAGCTTACCTTAATTGATATTTTGGCTACAGGATTTACCTTACGTCGTGGCAACAAATTCAGAGAAAACTTAAAACGAGTCAAAGAATCGCTTAAAGATTCACGTTTTTCGCTTAACTAGCCGACACTTAGACATGATAACAATAAAAAAACTATGAAATATTATTACGTAAATTTTACACATTATTAGAGAAGTTTTCATTTTTTTGTAATATAATTACGACATCATTACCCTTAAACGTAATATAATCAGCATAACAAATGCTCAAGGAAAAATATGAGATCCCCACGTAGAACCAAAATATTAGCCACTTTAGGTCCAGCAACCGATAGTACAGAGATGCTCGAGAAACTGATCGCAGCGGGTGCTAATGTTGTACGTATGAATTTTTCACATGGTACTGCTGATGACCATATTCAACGGGCATTGCGAGTGCGTGCCGTTGCCAAAAAACTGAATACTTATGTGGGTATCTTAGGCGATCTTCAAGGCCCAAAAATTCGCGTATCTAAATTTGCAGAAGGCCCTATCTATTTATCTTTAGGTGATAAATTCACGTTAGATGCAGCGCAGGACAAAGATTCAGGCAACCAAGATAGCGTCGGTATCGATTATAAAGCGTTACCACAAGACGTTAACCCTGCTGATGTATTATTACTTGATGATGGCCGCGTACAGTTAATCGTTGATAGTATTGAAGGCAGCAAAATTCATACTACCGTTAGTGTTGCAGGTAAATTGTCCAACAACAAAGGCATCAATCGCCAAGGTGGTGGTTTATCCGCAGCGGCATTAACTGATAAAGATAAAGAAGATATCAAAACTGCAGCAGCGATTGGTGTAGATTATCTAGCGGTCAGCTTTCCACGTAATGGGGCTGATTTAGATTATGCTCGTGAACTTGCTGAAGCGGCAGGTTGTTTTGCAAAAATTTGTGCCAAAGTTGAACGAGCTGAAACAGTCGCCACCGACGCAGCCATTGACGATATCATTTTAGCATCAGACGCCGTCATGGTAGCTCGCGGTGATTTAGGTGTTGAAATTGGCGATGCAGAATTAGTGGGCGTTCAGAAAAAGCTTATCGCTCGTTCGCGTCAGTTAAACAAAATCGTTATTACTGCAACGCAAATGATGGAATCAATGATTGAAGCACCATTACCCACTCGTGCAGAAGTCATGGATGTAGCCAATGCCGTACTTGATGGAACAGATGCGGTCATGTTATCAGCCGAAACCGCTGCAGGTAAGTTTCCTATCGAGACGGTACAAGCAATGGCACGTGTATGTGTAGGTGCTGAATTACACCCAAGTGTCAATGTGTCTAACCACCGTTTAGAAGAAACATTTCAAAGTATCAGCGAAACAACTGCAATGGCAGCCGTATATGCCGCGAATCATTACAAATCAATCAAAGCGATTGTAGGATTAACCGAATCCAGCTCAAGTGTTAAATTGATGTCTCGAATTACGACCTCATTGCCAATTATTGGTTTATCACGTCATACCGATACCCTAAACATGATGGCGTTGTATCGTGGTGTGACACCATTATATTTTGATTCAACCGTATCTAAGCCTGGTCAAGTTACCGCTGATGTCGTTGAACATTTGAAAAATGAGGGATTATTAGAGTCTGGTGACCAAATAATCTTCACTTATGGCGATCAAATGGAGACAGTCGGTGCAACTAACACCTGTAAAATTGTTACCATCAGTTAATTAGTAAAAAATAGCTTGCTATAAAAGTGACCTTATAGTTGACTTGTGAAGTAACAATTATTTTACAAGTCAACTACTATTACAAATGAGTAATAGATAATAATAACAAGGATCACGATATGCCTTACACCCTATCTAGCGACAAACCTCTCGATATAGTCATTTATGGCGCAACCGGTTTCACCGGGCAACTTGTCGCTGAGTATATGCATGCCCAATATGCGAATACTGATGTGAAATGGGCTATAGCTGGCCGTTCAGCTGATAAACTCAATCTTATCAAGTCACAACTCGGATTATCCGAAACACTCCCTATAATCATTGCTGATAGCCAAGATGAAGCCGCTCTGCGTGAACTCGTTCAACAAACCAAAGTCGTCATTACCACTGTTGGTCCTTATCAACTCTATGGTGATACATTAGTTAGTCTGTGTGCTGAATTGGGTACCGACTATGTGGATTTATGTGGAGAGCCGTCATGGATGCGCCAAAAAATCGATGCTCTACAGACTAAAGCATCAGCATCGGGTGCACGTATTGTGTTTTCTTGTGGCTTTGATTCCATTCCTTTTGATTTGGGTGTGTTTTTCTTACAAGAGCATATTCAACAACACACTGGGCATACATTCTCACGCGTGAAATGTCGAGTACGAGCGATGAACGGTAAGTTTTCAGGTGGCACCGCTGCGAGTTTAAAAGCCACAATGGTCGCTGCAGCGAATGATCCTAAGATAATGGAATATTTAGTGAACCCTTTTGCATTAGCAAACGGCTTTACTGGACCTGAACAACCTGCTGGCAATCAGTCTTATTTTGATGAAGCACTCAATAGCTGGTCAGCTCCATTTATTATGGCGACAATCAACACCAAAAACATCCATCGTTCCAATGCGCTACTCGATCATTTGTATGGCAAAGACTTTGTCTATGATGAAATGATCTTGACTGGACCCGGTGAGCAAGGTGAGAAAATTGCGAATTTTGTCGCGAATGACAAATCACTGGCAGGCAAAGATGCGCCTAAACCTGGCGAAGGTCCGAGCAAAGAAGAACGCGAAAACGGCAATTACGATATTATGTTTATTGCAGAAGAAAATGAAAAACAGTATATCGCGAGCGTTGGTGGGCATTTAGACCCCGGTTACGGGTCGACGTCGAAAATGCTAACAGAGAGCGCAATGTGTCTTGCGTTTGATGATTTAGCGACACTCGGCGGGTTTTATACCCCTGCCCCAGCGATGGGTGAAGCATTAATTAAACGGTTGATCGACAACGCCGGTTTGTATTTCAAAATTGAAAAGTAAAGCACTGACGGTGCCGTTTAATTGTTAAACGGCATCATTTATGAATATCTCATGCCCAGTGGGTAAAATAAGCATCACTATCAATGACCGGTTTAAGTAACGCTTTCATGCTACTGGTTCCTAAATATAAAAAACCCACGATTTCATCATCTTCGTTAAGTCCAAGAGACTGTTTTACATAAGGACATTGTGCATAACTACCGGTGCGCCAAATCCCAGCAAAACCTTGTACTAATGCAGCCATCTGCATAGATTGAACAGCACATGCCGTCGCCGCTATTTGTTCTTCTTTTGGCACCTTGTCGTGTTGTTTGTATTGATTAATGGCAATGATCACCATCGGTGCGCGATGCGGTAACTGCAACGCACGGTCAATACTGACTTGTTCTTTATCAGAAGAAATCGCTGAATCTTGTAATATATCACCTAATTTATCTAGGCCTTTACCGGTACAAACGATAAATTTCCAAGGCTTTAAACAAGCATGATCAGGTGCGCGTAACGCCGCTTGTTTAATATTTTCTAGTGCTTCATCCGCAGGGGCTGGAGCGGTTAATCGAGGCTGGGAATGTCGAGTTAATAATAACGTTAATGCATCCATAATAGTTCCTTCAAGCATTGAGTCATTTGTAGGGTGTATACAGTACGCTTTGTTACTGCTTATTGCGCAGTATACCCCTTAATTATTTATCCGAAAAACAAATATATCGAGAGTGTTACAAAAAATTACAAATTAGCGGTGGCAGATTGCGCCTGATTAGTTAGAGTGTAGGTACTTTTCATATTTTAGGTGTACTGCATGGCAGCAAATTCTTCATTTACCAAATCCTTATTCGTAGGATTATGGAATGTGCTTAATTTTAGTCGTAAGTTGTTTTTCAACGTGATTTTTATTGGGCTGTTAATTATCATTATTATTAGTATCGCTAATTCTGGTGATGACGAAATCAAAGTCCCTAAAGGCGGTGCCTTTGTTCTTAAACTTAACGGCGCATTGGTGATTGAAAAACAACACTCAGATCCGTTTGATGAATTTGCCTCTGAAGCGTTCGGTGGTAGTGATATGCCGAAAGAAATTTTAGTGCGCAATGTGGTAAAAGCACTCGAAAACGCAAAACAAGATAAACGGATTGCAGCATTGGTGTTAGATTTAGGTCGTTTTAGCGGGGGTGGTTTGGACAAACTGCGCACGGTTGCTGATGCGATTGAAGATTTTAAAACCTCGGAAAAACCGGTTATTGCCATGGGTGATTATTATTCGCAAAGTCAATATTATTTAGCGGCTCATGCGGACAAGGTTTACCTCAACCCAGAGGGTGGCATGTTGTTTGATGGTTATTCGCGTAACCGTATGTACTATAAAGACGCAATTGAAAAATTAAAAGTCAAAACACATGTATTTAAAGTCGGTTCGTTTAAATCAGCGATCGAACCGTATCTACGCAATGATATGTCTGATGCAGCAAAAGAAGCCAATGAGGCATGGTTATCTGCTTACTGGACTCAATATAAAACAGATGTTGCGACCGCTCGTGGTATCGAAATTACTGATTTTGATGAAACCGTCGCCAACTTCATGCCTAAGTTTGAAGCAGCCAATGGTGACTTAGCGTTATATGCACTGCAAAACGGTTGGGTCGATGAATTAAAAACCCGTGAAGCAATGCGCCAAGAAATGTTCGCATTAGTCGGTGAAAGTGAGAACGGTAAAGGCTACAAAGGCATCACTTATGACAGTTACATGAAAGTCATCAACCGCCCATTCCCGAAAAAAACCAAAGGCGATGCCATCGCGGTAGTCATTGCTAAAGGCACTATTTTAGATGGTACCCAGTCGGCAGGCACTATTGGTGGAGATTCAACTTCTCGCTTACTACGTAAAGCGCGTTTGGATGATAACGTTAAAGCAGTTGTTCTGCATGTTGACTCTCCAGGAGGTAGCGCATTTGCATCGGAAATTATTCGACAAGAAGTTGAAGAACTGCAACTAGCAGGTAAACCTGTCGTTGCTTTAATGGGGACTTACGCTGCATCAGGTGGATATTGGATCTCAGCAAGTGCAGATAAAATAATTGCATCGCCAAGTACAATTACAGGTTCTATTGGGATCTTTGGGATGCTCATGACCTATGAAGAGTCGTTAGCTTATCTAGGCGTGTATACTGATGGTGTGCAAACCACAGAGTTTGGTTTCACTTCTCCGTCTAAAACCTTACCCGATAGCCTGGGCAACTTGATTCAACGTAGCATTGAGCGCGGTTATGAAAAGTTCATCACGCTCGTCGCTGATAATCGTAATATGACGTTAGAACAAGTCGATTCAATCGCTCAAGGTAGAGTTTGGATTGGTTCTACCGCATTAGAGTTAGGCTTAGTCGATCAGTTAGGTACAATGAAAGAAGCCCTTACTGCTGCAGCAGAGTTAGCTGAACTAGATAACTATGAAGTCACTTATATTCAACGCACTTTATCGCCAAAAGAATTGTTCATTCAAGAGTTATTAAACAATACTGCGGTATGGTTAGTTGAGACCCAAATACAACAATCTACCAGCCCATTGATCGGTATGATCCGTTCTGTTGTTCGAGACATTGATGGCATTACTCGCTTAAACGATCCTAAAGCGACCTATGCATTGTGTTTGGAATGTAAATTGTAAGATGTAAATCATATAACGAATCATCGTTATTAACGCTCAGTTGCGGTTACGCTCTGGGCGTTTTTTTTATATCATAGGATAAATTAAATAGGAGCGATAAAAGTACTGTGCAAGTTACTGAGCAACAAGTTAACGAACAAATAGAGCAATGTATTACCTTGGCTCGACAATTCTATAATCGTCGCTTTATTGTGCCTCAGCTACATTGGTTTCATCGGGGTACCAATGCCGGTTATGCCAAGCTACAAAGCAATGAAATCTATTTAAATCATGTACTCTTTGAACAACATCCAGACTATTATATGAGCGATGTGATCCCACATGAGATTGCACATTTGATTTGCTTTACGTTATTTGGACGGGTCAAGCCACACGGTAAAGAATGGCAATCGATTATGCGTCATATCTATGAACTTACCCCGACAACCAAACACCACTTACCCTGTGAGCATTTACGTCGCGTTCGCCAAATTGATTACATGTGCCAATGCGGAGTGGTATCTTTATCGATGATTAGGCATAACCGCGTGCGTAAAGGTGTGCAGTCATATCGCTGCAAAGTATGTGGTGAGACCCTTTTACAACATGGGTTATAATAGGGCTAAATAGCGCGGTTGAAAGCCGATTAGAACCAGCGCTCTGTAAATGCTTTGTCCAAATCATCAAATGCCATTTTTAATAACTTCGCTAGCTCCATATAACGAGGCGCTTTGTTAGATGGGGAGATATGACAACCTTGTTGTTGCATTTTATGTAAAATATCACTGTACCAAGCACGCAGACTCGGAGGTAACTCTTGATTTGAACGATGCCCAAGCCAAATTATTCCTTGCAATGGAATAATAAAAAACATACCGCCCATGGCGATCGCTTGAGGTAAATAGGTCATTGAGTGATTATTGATTAATAAAATAATCGTAAAAATACCTAAAGCAGGTAACACTTTAATCGCAAATTTGGTGGCATTGATCACACGACATTCTGGAAACATGCTGTAAAAGGG
>JAQXDG010000152.1 GCA_029251505.1 Glaciecola sp.
TATTTACCTGCCTTACGGGTCTTTTTTTGTTCTTGTTTAACCTCAATTTGGCGGAGAGAGAGGGATTCGAACCCTCGTTAGGTTTAACCCTAAACACACTTTCCAGGCGTGCGCCTTCAGCCACTCAGCCACCTCTCCAAATTTTTTACTACTGATTCGAACCCTCGTTAGGTTTAACCCTAAACACACTTTCTAGGTGTGTGACCTGCGGACGGCGAGTCTCATTCCACTCAGCCACCTCTCCAAATTCTATGCTAATCAATCTTGTCGATTGCGGCGCGTATAGTAGAAAAACATGCCCTAAATAACAAGGGATTTATACAATAAATGTCTTTTTTAGCCACTTTTTAAACAAAACAACGTCAAAAAGCGATAAAACATCCTTTTCTAATTAATGATTACGCATTCATCGATGCATTTGCGCGCAACTGCGCTGAAAAATCTAACATACGATTAAGCGATATTAACGCACCTGTACGCGTATTCTCATCAACTTGTATATCATGACCATTTCCGTTAGATAACGCAGCATAAATCGATTCAAGGCCATTCATTGCCATCCAAGGACAATGTGCACAACTCTTACACGTCGCTCCATTACCACCTGTCGGAGCTTCGAGTAATTCTTTGTCTGGAACTTGTTGCTGCATTTTATAAAAAATACCGCGATCGGTTGCAACAATTAGCTGCTTATTAGGCAATGTGCGTGCTGCAGCAATAAGCTGTGACGTACTGCCTACTGCATCCGCTAGATCTACGACACTGGCCGGTGATTCAGGGTGGACAAGAATCGCCGCATCTGGATACACGTTTTTCAGATCTAACAATGCTTTACTTGAAAACTCATCATGAACAATACACTCACCTTGCCACATCAACATATCTGCGCCGGTTTCTTTGGCAATGTAATGACCTAGGTGACGATCCGGTGCCCATATAATTTTATGACCTTCACTATCAAGGTGCTCCACAATTTCTAAAGCAATAGAAGATGTCACTACCCAATCTGCACGCGCCTTAACCGCTGCTGACGTATTCGCGTAGACCACAACCGTATGGTCAGGGTGAGCATCACAAAACGCACTAAACTCTTTATCAGGGCATCCTAGGTCCAATGAACAGGTGGCCTCTAACGTTGGCATTAAGACTTTCTTTTCTGGAGAAAGGATTTTAGCGGTCTCGCCCATGAAGCGCACACCAGCAACAATTAATGTTTCCGCTTGGGCATCACGCCCAAATCGCGCCATTTCCAAAGAATCAGACACACAACCGCCGGTTTCTTCTGCTAACGCCTGAATAATTGGATCAGTGTAATAATGCGCAATGAGCGTCGCATTATTTGCGACTAACAAACGCTTAATTTCTTGAGTTAAAAATTTACTACGCTCCGCAGACAAAATGGCTGGTTTTTCAGGAAAAGGATAATCAATCGGGGCAATACGTAATGCGTCAGTCATAGTGGTCATTTGAGCTTGATAAGTGTAATGGGATTATACTACTAGCGTGTAATAAATAACAATATTTGAAATGAATGGTGGGTTGTTCTGAATTAAATAGATGGTGGGTCGTGCTGGATTCATTCGATGCATCCTGCATCTCACCCTTCGGGCAACGCTTTGCGTTGTGTAATTTCGTTCCAGACGAAATTATCGACCAGCTTCGCTGGTTCTCATCCGAAATTAACATAGGAGGTAAATTAGATGGTGGGTCGTGCTGGATTCGAACCAGCGACCAATTGATTAAAAGTCAACTGCTCTACCAACTGAGCTAACGACCCATCTATTGTGCTTACTATTGTACTGACTATTGTACTTAAGAAGCGGAACTGCATGATTGAAGAAAATGGTGGGTCGTGCTGGATTCGAACCAGCGACCAATTGATTAAAAGTCAACTGCTCTACCAGCTGAGCTAACGACCCTAATCTTCAATCCCGTTGCCTTGCTTGGTAACAGGGCGCATATAATACTCAATTATCAGGGTTAATCAACCCTATTTCTCAAATTAATTCAAAAAAACTAATTTCGTTGAAGAATAGTGCTGAAATGACTATTTTTAATACTATATAGAAATTTAAAAAGAAAAAACCTGCTGAAAATTACAGCAGGTTAATTTGTTCTTGAGCCAGCTTTGCAGAGGTTGTGTTGGCATGATTCGCAACCACACTTTCAAAATACTCTCGTGCTTTCGCTCTATCACTTAAATTTTTAGCAATTATGCCAAGTTTAAGTGTTGCGTCTGGTACTTTACTAGAACTTGGATATTGCGTGTGCAACGTGTCAAATTGGACACGTGCTTGTTCCCAGTTTTGTTCATTATAAAAAATTTGCCCCAACCAATAATGCGCATTCGATGTAAACTTCGATTGCGGATAGGTTGTTACAAACTCTTCTAATGCAGGAATAGCAGCTTTGGTATCTCGTTGCTTAAGGATCAAATCTACTGCCGCTTTGTAAGCCGCTTCATCATTCCCTGTCGCTGCGCTTGGCGTCGAACTAATAACGGCTGACACTGCCGTTTTTGTCGTCGGTGAGCCAGCAGAAGCCGCATTGGTATTCGTTGCTCGCCCGGTCACCAAAGACCGTTTCGCCAACTCATCGTTAGATAACTCTGATGCGTCTTGTAATTGTTGTGATTGAATGTCAAACGCAAGCAGAAGCTCACGTTGACGTTGCAAAATTTTCTCAATTTGATAATTTTGCTCTTCAATTCGACCACGAATTTCACTAATCTCAGATTGCATTCCATCAATCTGTTCTTGAACTCGTTGTTGATTGCGAGTGCGTGAATTCACGATTCGCTCAAGGTTAGCTAATTTTTCTGCAACACTTTCGTTACTCAAATTATACACAGGCGCTTGCGCGGCCTGTGCACCCGATATCAACAACAAAGAAGCGCCAACCATGGCACAACTCAATGATTTCGTAAACGTTTTCATCATTATTTATAAACCACCACTGCACGTCTGCTTTGTGCAAATGCGTATTCAGAAGTACCTGCTACTGCAGGCTTTTCTTCGCCAAAAGAAACCACTGAAATTTGCGCTGCAGACACACCAGCATTTAATAAGTAAGTTTCAACAGCCTGGGCACGACGCTCACCTAGTGCAATATTATACTCAGGTGTACCACGACTATCGGTATGTCCTTCTATAACGACCGTTTGTGCTGAATTCTTAACTAAAAATGTCGCATGTTGGTCAAGTACACTATAAAAATCAGACTTAATCGTAGAACGGTCAAAGTCAAAATAGATGGTTTGCATAGACACTAAAGAATCTCGTTCTTGTTGTGCCATTTCTTGGGCTTGTTGTAAGCGTTGAGCAGCTTCCATACGAACTTGTTCTTGATTAGCTTGTTGCGCCGCTTGTTGTGCTGCGGCTTGCTCTGCTGCTACACGGTTACGTTCAGCTGCAAGTTCAGTTTCAGATGGACCTGAAGAACATGCCATTAATGTCATCACTGGCACAGCAATAAGTAAAGAACGAAGTGAAGTAGAAGTTTTCATGAATTTTCCTTGTTATAAAAAGTATGTCTTAACGTAAAAATGGTGACCAGCTAGGCGCTTTAATCTGCCCCGCTACACCTGGTAATCTAGCCTTAAATCGACCATCAAGAGATACTAATGATAACACTTGCGTCCCTTCATGGAGTGTACTGTATATAATCATACTACCGTTTGGAGCGATGCTAGGCGACTCATCCAAAAAGGTCGTCGTTAATACCTGCATAGCACCATCGGCTAAATTTTGTCGGGCGATATGGTAGTTACCGTTAGTGCGGTTGACTATCACTAATTCAGAACCATCAGGAGTAATTGTACCACCGAGGTTCATATCGCCTTCAAAAGTTAAGCGTTTTATCCGCTTATTACTTAAATTTACTCTATAAATCTGAGGTTTACCACCCCTCTCTGAACTAAATATCAATTCTTTTCCGTTTGGAGCCCAAGATGGCTCGGTATCAATGGCTCGATGACGAGTAATACGAGTCAGTTTTCGCGTGGCAATCTCCATAATATAAATATCTGGATTACCATCTTTGGATAACACCATTGCTATTTGTTTGCCATCTGGAGAAAAATTTGGCGCTCCGTTAATCCCAGGGAAATCAGTCAATTTAATTCGACTCATTGTATAAATATCTTGAATGAATATTTGCGGCTTACCGCTTTCAAACGAGACATAGGCTAATTTATTACCATCTGGCGACCATGACGGTGACATTAACGGCTCTTTTGATGACAATAATGCCAATTCATTTTCACCATCATAATCGGCAATAACCAACTGGTAAGGACGCGCGACTGTTTTGGTATCGCGCACCACTACATAGGCAATGCGAGTTAAAAACGCCCCTTTTTGCCCGGTTAATTTTTCATAAACAATATCTGAAATACGATGCGCAAATTGACGAAAATCTTGACCTGTAACGGTTAACGTTCGACCCGCAATTAATTGCGACTGACCGGCGACTAACTGACCATTTTGTAGTACTTGTGGCGCATCGGCTAACTGACTTCCCGCAAGGGTATCAATCAGTTGAAAATCAATTTGATAGCGATCATTTCCTAGCTCTTTAACCTTCCCAACCACAATGGTATTGATCCCTTTATCGACCCATTGCTGATAATTAACCGCACTGATATCACGTGGAAACTGTGGCATCTTAGACATCGTCATTGGATTAAAACGTCCACTTCGACGCAAATCATGATTAATGACATCCGAAATAGCCCCCGGCAGCATGCCTTCGCCTTCCCAGCCAAATGGCACTACTGCAATAGGCGTGGCATTATCCACACCTTCAGTAATGACAATATTTAGCTGCGCATACGCACTGCTGGACACACTCATCGCTAGATAAGCAAAAAAGAAGATACTGGATGCTAAGAATTTTTTCATTGTTCAACCGTTAAATTAATGTCTCGTAATTGGGCAAATACTTTTGGATCGCGCGAAACCGGTAATTGAGATGGTTTATATACAGCGCTGATCGCAGCTCGACATAATGCCTCATCACCCGCTATCTTGTCCACTTTCAATACCACTCCACCAATCCCTAAGCGTATGTTTAACTGACATTTTTTTCCTTTAAATGCCTCATTCGTTATTAAGTTGCGCTGGATTGTCGATTTAATTAACACGCTATAGCGTTGCTTTTCGGACATGACCCGTTGCGTTTCTTGTGCTTCAATTTGGGCTTGCTCTTGGGCTAATTGCTCTTCTAAATCGCGCTGCTGTCTATCTCGTTTAGCTTGTGCCTGAGCGTCACGTTTTAATTTTTCAACACGCTCTGCCTCTTCTTTTTTGGCTTGCGCGTCTTTTTTTGCAATCTCTTCTTGTGCTTTGCGCTCAAGCTCACGTTGCTTTCGCTGCGCTTGATCTTGTTCTTGTTGTTTCTTTTTTTCTGCGGCACGCTTATCCGCTAGACGTTTAGCGGCAGCATCGCGTTTTTTTCGCTCCGCGGCAGCTTTTCGTTTAGCCGCTTCACGCTGTTCTCGTTGCACTTGCTGCTCACGAGCACGGGCTTCGTCAAACTTAGCTTGGGTGACAGCAGGATCAATGAAAGTCGCATTAATTACCGGCATTTGCTCGGTTAACGGCGTCATATCCATTGTTAATTGCTGTGGCGGCGTAATACTGACACTTACGACTAACCCTACCAATAGCAAAGCATGAAATGTAATGGATAGCGCAAACTCTGATTCAACAAAGCGTCGCCATAGCGAGTGCAGAAATATCTTCATCGTTATGCTGTTGGCTCGGCAGAAGGCTCGGCAGAAGGCTCGGTCATTAACCCGACTGACGGTACTCCCGCGTTTTGCAATATAACCATCAGTTGGATAATTTGGTTATAGGATACCGCCCCATCCGCCTTAATCACTACCGGACGGGTTGGATTATTTGCCATCTCCGCTTTTACTAATGCTTGAATGTCCGGGCGTGTTAATGCTTGTTTGGGTGTATCCCCGATATTTAGATAATACAGACCACTTTTATCCATCGATGCAATTAATGGTGGGATCTCTTCTTGCTCAATCGGTTGGGCATCCGCTTGTGGCAAGTCCACTTTGACCCCTTGAGTCACCAACGGTGCTGTCACCATAAAAATAATCAACAGCACCAGCATCACATCAATATAAGGGACGACATTAATTTCAGAAACAGGCTTACGTCTTTTACGTTGATACATGCTTAAGACTCTTTTGTAATCGCTTGACGTTGCAATATTGCAGCAAATTCTTCCATAAAGTTGATGTACCCGTTTTCAATTTTTTCAACTTGATGACTAAAGCGGTTATAGGCAATGACCGCTGGGATCGCCGCGAATAATCCTATTGCTGTCGCAATAAGGGCTTCAGCAATACCCGGTGCCACCATCGCCAATGTCGCTTGTTGCACTTGGCCTAAAGCAATAAACGCGTTCATAATGCCCCATACCGTACCGAATAATCCGATATACGGAGAAATAGAACCGACCGTCGCTAAAAACGGCAATTTAGATTCGAGGCTATCCACTTCTCTGGATAAGGCAACCCGCATTGCTCGGCTACTGCCTTCAACGACAATATCCCCTTGCGCTTCAGATTTACGCAAGCGGACAAATTCACGAAAACCTGCCACAAAAATACTATGAATACCACTCACTCTGGTTTGTGTACTGAGTTCTTGAAATAATTTGTTTAAATCTGTACCAGACCAAAATTGCTCTTCAAACTGCAATAACGTGGCTTTAGCTGAATTAAGTGCTCGGGTTCGTTGCACAATAAACGCCCAAGAGACAATAGACGCAGCTAACAATAAAATCATGACTAATTTAACGACTAAACTTGCTTGTAAAAACAAGCCTATAAATGACATATCATGCGACACGTATACATTCCTTATAAATATCTTTGGGGATAGCGCAAGGTTTCATGTGTGCAAGTTTGACGCACGCTACCTGAATCGTAGCTGAAACCAAGACGCTGTCTTCTTTTTTAACAGTTTGTGTAAAGACCATCGAGGCTTTTTTTAGTTCACTCAAGTTACTATAAACAGTGATTTCATCATCAAATTGCGCTGGCATATGATAATGCATATCAACATGACGCACGACAAACGCAATTCCATGCTCAAGTAATGCGTGTTGAGAAAAACCTAACTCACGCAACCATTCTGTCCGAGCTCGTTCAAAAAACTTTTTATAATTAGCATAATACACAATACCACCGGCATCAGTATCCTCGTAATATATACGAATTGGCAACGGTTTCAATAATATATCATCCATTAGAAAAACTAATCCTATTAGTGCAAATTAATTCAATTGAATAAATTCTCAATCGCAGTAAAATACATGACATAGATTGAGTGTTTGTTCAATTTGTATTCCTTTCAGTTGTTATTTTATGACTTTTAGCCCACTTCATTGTGGGCTTTTTTTTGGCTGAAAACCTAAGTGTTCATAGGCTCGAGCTGATGCAATACGTCCGCGAGGCGTACGCTGTAAAAAACCTTGTTGGATCAAAAACGGTTCAATCACATCTTCAATGGTTTCTTTTTCTTCGCCAATCGCTGCAGCCAAATTATCTAATCCAACCGGACCACCATCAAACTTATCAATAATCGCATCGAGTAATTTTCGATCCATAAAGTCAAAGCCGACTTTATCAACATCTAACATATCTAATGCTAAACCGGCGGTAATTTCATCAACACGACCATCCGATTTAATCTCAGCGTAATCTCTAACTCGGCGTAATAATCGATTAGCAATACGCGGTGTCCCACGTGCTCGCTTAGCAATTTCTAATGCACCGTCTTGTACCATTTCGACGTTCAAGTATTTAGCAGAACGCATAATAATATCCGTCAAATCGGTAATATTATAGAACTCTAAACGCTGCACTATGCCAAAGCGGTCACGTAATGGCGATGTCAATGAACCGGCGCGAGTTGTGGCTCCTACCAATGTAAACGGGGCTAAATCGAGTTTAATTGAACGCGCAGCGGGCCCCTCGCCAATCATAATATCAATTTGGTAATCTTCCATTGCAGGATAAAGGATTTCTTCAACTACGGGGCTTAAACGATGTATTTCATCAATAAATAACACATCGTTTTCTTCTAAATTGGTTAACAGTGCCGCTAAATCACCGGCTTTTTCTAATACTGGACCCGATGTGGTTTTGATGTTCACATCCATCTCATTGGCAATGATGTTGGCCAACGTCGTTTTACCTAGCCCAGGAGGACCAAAAATCAATACATGGTCAAGGGCATCTTCTCGCTTTCGTGCCGCCTCGATAAAAATCGACATTTGCTCACAGACGGTATCTTGCCCCGTGTAATCAGCTAACGTCTTAGGACGAATGGCACGGTCAACAGCCTCATCATCTCGACTCACTGTGGCTTGGATCAAACGATCTTCTTCAATCATACACACTCTTATTATTTATCAATAGCCGTTTAACGACACTATACCATAGCTCGTAAAGTTTCACGGATCAGTTGTTCACTGGTCATATCATCTTGATACACTGACTGAATGATTTTGCTGGCGACTGGGGGTTTGTAACCCAACGCCACTAATGCGCTTAATGCTTCTTCGCGCGTATCATTGGTTTGTATAAACATACTGCCTTGTTCGGCAGATGCCGAAACCGGTAAATTCATTGCTGCGCCAGGATTGTTTAACGTTAATTTGGCTAATCGGTCTTTGAGCTCCACGACTAAACCCTCGGCGGTCTTTTTTCCCACTCCGGGTATTTTGACCAATGAAGTGACATCTTCATAACCTACGGCACAGATCAAGTCTTGCACACTCATGCCTGATAATATCGTAATCGCAAGTTTAGGTCCTACGCCATTAGCTTTAATTAATTCACGAAATACTAAGCGCTCTTGTTTTTCAATAAAGCCAAACAACAACTGTGCATCTTCGCGCACCACAAAATGGGTAAACACGGTGACCGTCTCACCTTCAGCAGGTAAACCATAGATACTATGCATCGACATACTGATCTCATAGCCTATACCACCGGCTTGGATCATGATCTCAGGAGGTTGTTTAGCTAATAATGTACCGGTAATTAATCCAATCATCGTGCTCTCATTGTTTGTTTTATCAATTGTTGATTTTTATATATCGTTAAATCTAGCGTAATCTGCCACGAGCGATACGGGTTGCTTTACCCGCCATGGCCACCAAACTTTGTCGCGTGTGCCCATGACATAGCGCAACGGCTAAGGCATCGGCGGCATCAGCTTGTGGTGTGCCAGGCAGTTTTAATAAATACTTTACCATATGTTGGACTTGAGTTTTATCCGCACCGCCATTACCAACAACTGATTGTTTGATTTGTCGGGCTGCATACTCGCTCACCGGTAAATCAAATTGTGTTGCTGCAACGATGGCTGCACCACGTGCTTGACCTAGCTTTAATGCAGAGTCTGGATTTTTAGCCATAAATACTTGTTCAATGGCAAATTCTTTGGGTTGGTATTGCGAAATGATTTCACTCACCCCTTGAAATATTTGCTGCAAGCGACCTGCTAATTCATCACCGGATAAGCGAATGCAACCACTGGCGACGTAAGTAAACTTATTGCCGGTTTGTTCAATGACGCCATATCCGGTTACCCTTGAACCAGGATCAATCCCCAATAGAATCATATCTCACCTGCTTGTTCAGGGACGAATTTAGCAATTGCTTGGGCATTGGTTTTAGACCAGACTTTATCCACCGCGGCGGCTTTGGTCAGCCAGACATAATCCGTATGTTCAGTTAACGTAATAGGAAGTTGAGAATCCACTTGTACACAAAATACGTGTTCAAAGTTAAATTTCGTTCCTTCAGGATAGCGATATAACCACTGTTCACGGATAACAAATTGGTTGATGTGACGGCAATTTTGAATGGTGTGTAAACGCGGCTCTAATATTAAGCCCGTTTCTTCAGCGACTTCACGATAGGCCGTTTCTATCGGTTGCTCATGAACTTCGATAGTACCGGTCACCGATTGCCAAAACTCAGCATCATCGTCGCGTTGCATGACCAGCACACGATGATGCTGGTCATAAATCACAACTAATACAGACTCGGGTCGTTTTAGCGACATTTTCGCCTTATTCAGCTTCTGGTTCTGATTTTACTGTAGATGCAATCGCCAACTCAGCTAATTGCTCCGCACTAGCAACACCCGGTGCAGACGTTAATGGACAGGCTGCCGTCGCTGTTTTAGGAAAAGCCATGACATCACGGATAGAAGTGGTATTAGTCATTAGCATAACTAGACGGTCTAAACCAAATGCTAATCCTGCATGCGGAGGGGTACCGTATTGTAATGCTTCAAGTAAGAAACCAAATTTACTTTGCGCTTCTTCTTTGCTGATCCCTAGAATGTCAAACACCGTCGCTTGCATATCTTGTTGATGGATACGCACCGAACCGCCGCCTAACTCACAACCATTTAAGACCATGTCATACGCATTGGATAAGGCATTCGCTGGATCGGCTTGCAACTCTTCTGGTGATAAATCACGCGGCGCAGTAAATGGATGATGTAGTGCGTGATACTGACCGTCAAATTCCTCAAACATAGGAAAATCAACGACCCATAAAGGCTTCCATTCGCCTTGATTAAGTTCAAAGTCATTGCCGACTTTTAAACGTAACGCGCCTAATGCTTCGGTGACTACCGAATAGGTATCAGAACCAAATAGTAAAATATCACCGTCTTGCGCATTTGCAGCAGTTAATAATTGTGCAATGACGTCTGGTGTTAAAAATTTAGCGATAGGTGATTGTACGCCTTCAGCGCCTTTAGACACATCGTTGATCTTCATCCAAGCAAGACCTTTCGCGCCATATATGCCAACAAAATTACCATACTCATCTAACTGTTTACGTGACAGGCTGGCACCGCCTGGTACACATATCATCGCGACACGACCTTTTGGATCATTCGCCGGACCAGAGAATACTTTAAATTCAACGTCAGCCATAATCCCAGCAACATCAATCAATTGAAGCGGGTTACGTAAATCAGGCTTATCCGAACCATATAAACGCATTGCATCAGCATAGGTCATACGTGGAAAATCACCTAAATCAACGTCAAGCATCGTCACGAATAACTCGCGGATCATGCGCTCAGCAATCGCCATTACGCCATCGGCATCTAAGAATGTGGTTTCAATATCGATTTGCGTAAATTCGGGCTGACGGTCAGCGCGTAAATCTTCATCACGGAAACATTTAACAATTTGATAATACTTGTCCATACCTGACATCATCAACAATTGCTTAAACAACTGAGGAGACTGCGGCAGAGCAAAAAATTGACCTTTGTGAGTACGCGATGGTACCAAATAATCACGGGCACCTTCAGGGGTGGCTTTGGTCAAAATGGGCGTTTCAATATCTAAGAAATCTTGATCTTCAAGGAAGCGACGCACTGCACCGGTGACTTTCGAACGGAATATTAAACGCTCGGTCATGACTGGACGACGTAAATCTAAATAACGATATTTTAGACGCTGTTCTTCTGAGTTTTCTTGGTTCCAATCTAGCGGTAACGGAGCCGATTTGTTAAATATCTCGAGCCCTTTGCCTAAGATCTCAATCGCCCCCGTGTTCATGTCAGCATTGATTTGTGAATCAGGACGCGCTCTAACTCGACCGGTAATAGACACACAAAATTCGTTACGAACACTGTTAGCAGTGGCAAAAACATCCGCTACATCCGGATCGAACACAACTTGCACGATCCCTGCGCGATCACGGATATCTAAGAAAATAACGCCACCGAGGTCACGGCGCTTATTGACCCAACCGTTAATGGTGACCGTTTGGTCGATGAATGATGCATCAATGTTGCCGCAATAATCTGTGCGCATGGATCGGTAAACCTCAAAAACTAAGCGTAAAAAACGCGCTAAAAAACAATGCGCGTATTATAAACTATTGAGTACAGATGCCTAGTGATTACGATAAAAAGATTATGAATGCCGAAAATTCGCCGCATCTAATTCATGTTTTTTGAGTAATTTGTGTAAATCACTGCGATTTCTGCCAGCTAAAAACGCAGCTCGAGTTACATTGCCATCAGTCATATTCAATAATTTGCGTAAATATGTATGCTCAAATGCATCGCGGGCATCACTTAAATTTGGCCAAGTAGAACGATTCGCCGACAGCGCCTGCTCAACAAGGTGTTTTGGTATAATGGTAGTTTCAGCTAGGGCGACACATTGTTCAATCACATTGACTAATTGGCGTACATTTCCAGGCCAATTACTAGTCACTAATAATTGAATGGCATCATCTGAAAATGCGATGACATCGACCTGATGTTTAGCCGCACTTTGACGTAATAATTCTCGCGCTAACAGCGGTATATCATCCGATCTTTCTTGTAACGGTGGCAACGTAAAATTCACCACATTGAGTCGGTAATATAAATCTTCCCTAAATTGATGTTCATGCATCGCCTGTTGTAAATCTTTGTGAGTAGCGGATATTACTCTGACATCAATATTGACAGATTGACTTGAGCCTACGGGACGAATTTGTTGCTCCTGAAGTGCACGTAATAATTTAACTTGCAAAGACATTGGCATATCACCGATTTCATCCAAAAACAACGTACCACCGTCAGCCTCTTTAAATAAACCAGGTGAAGCAAGTACTGCTCCGGTGAACGCCCCTTTAGTGTGACCAAACAATTCGGATTCGAGTAAGTTTTCAGGAATCGCGCCGCAGTTAATTGCGATAAACGGGCGCTTAGCTCGAGGGCTGGCTGAATGAATCGCTTGCGCTAACACTTCTTTTCCGGTGCCACTCGCGCCAGTAATTAACACACTCACATCGCGAAGGGCAATACGCCCAGCTTTATCTAACAGGCTTAACATTTTATCATTGCGTGTAATGATATTTTTTGCCCAATGACTTTCGTTTGCTAGCGGTTTTTGAGTTGCAATACTGCTTAGAATTTTTTGTAACTCTTGGTGATCAATCGGTTTGGTAATAAATCCATACATCCCTAATTTAGTTGCCGCAATCGCATCTTGAATGGTGCCATGTGCAGTGATTAAAATCACAGGCATTGTCGGAAATGACGCTTTAATTTGATCAAACAGCATCATCCCGTCAATATTTGGCATGCGTAAATCACTGATCACAACATCGACGGGGAATTGCTGCAACAATTGCAACGCTTTTGCCCCATCATCGGTACTGATGATTTGATAACCCTGTTGTTCCAATCGTATGGTCAACAAACGCAATAAAGCCTGGTCATCGTCGACCAATAAGATGCTCATATTATTGTCATTATTCAATATTCACTCCTTGTGAGGGTAATACCACTCGAAAACATACATCGGCATAATCCACATCAACTAATGACACATTGCCATTGAGTAATCTGGCACACTCATCCACTATCGATAATCCCAAGCCCGCGCCAATAACTTTATCATTACGCTGAGTATTGCCTCGTGAAAATGGCTGAAATAAATTAGCAACTGATTCTTGGGATAACGCAGGTCCATTATTTGCCACTTCGATGGCTACCTTTCCTTTTAATGCATAGATTTTAATGTAAATGGGATTTTGGTTCGTGCCATGCGCTAATGCATTTGACACTAAATTATCCAGCATCCGTCGAATTAACTCACTATCACTAAACGCTGTTAACTGAGTCAATTCAACAATAGGATAGATCCCGCCTTGATCTAACGCCAAACGGTTATCACGCAAACATTCTTCGACCACTAAAGCTAAATTAACCTGTTCGTACTGAGGTGAGATTTGTTGCAGTAACGTATTGTAATCAAGTAATCGCTCCACTAAAATATTTAACCGTTTAGCACTCGCACTGAGTAGCATTACGACTTCTCTTTGCTCCGGAGATAAGCGCCCTACCACCTCCTCCCCTAACAATGCACAGCCTTCGTTGACACTCGCTAACGGGGTTTTTAATTCATGCGCAGCATGACGTAACATCGCATTACGTAAATCATCGAGCTTATGGTATTTTTTCTGTAATTTTTTAATATCCGCTTCAACGGATTGATACATTTCGGGCAATGGTTTATTTGGCTGTTTGAGGCTGTGAAATTTCGCTGAGTTTTCAACATTCTGAATTAATCCTGAAATATATTGCAAAGGACTAACAAACCAATGGTTAATAAGCATCATGAGTAACGCTACTGCAATCAAAATAAACACAAAATATTGGGTTCTTTCATGATCGAGTAGCAACTCAGATTTATGATAATTACTACGATGTATCTCAAGTAACTCAATGATGTTGTTCACCAGCAAGTCATTTTGGTTGCTCAGCATCTTTGCCTGCTGTTCAATATAACGAGATTCTAGGACTATCGGATAACTTTGCAGATTCGTTAAGATAAGTCTGATTTGTTTACAGCTTTCCGAAAACAATAAGTCTAAACATAGAAAATCTAATTGGTAGAATAATTTGTCTAGATCACTATCAATTCTATTATTCGATTTGGTATTAGTGGTATTAAAATGCTCGGACAGACGTATGTTTAGTGCGGCAGTATCTTTGGTAAAGGCAAAGACAAGTAATAATTTTGATTGTACATTAAGTTGTTTTTTTACTAAATTTTGGTAATTGATTTCGCGCTGTTGTTTATCCACAACTAACACTCCCCAAATGCAGGAAAAAAACAACTAAATGT
>JAQXDG010000164.1 GCA_029251505.1 Glaciecola sp.
CCCTTAAAGGCAATCGCTATTGGTGGTAGCGCTGGATCTTTAGAGAAAATACTCGCGCTTATTTCCCAGTTACCCTATGCAGATATATCAATTTTTATTGTTGTACATCTTAGCCCAAATAAAAAGAGTCATTTAGCTTCAATTATACAAAATATTACGCAATATAAGGTTGCTGAAGCGTTGCACAATACACCAGTGAACAAAAACTGTATCTATATCGCCCCCCCCAATTATCATTTTACCGTGATTGATAATTATATGTACTTAGATAAAAGTGTTAAAGTTAATTATGCTAGACCTTCTTTAAATGTCACATTTAAGTCTTTGGCGAATGAGTATCAAGACGCCTTGATCGTCATACTTTTATGTGGGTATGGAAGTGATGGGACAAGTAGTATGGAAGACTTAAAACAAAACAATTGTGAAATAATTATTCAAGATCCTCAGGAATGTGAAGCAAAAGAAATGCTTTTAAATGCAATCTCAACGCATCACTATACAAAAATATTAACCACAGTAGAAATGACAAATTACCTACAATCATACTTAAGTACTGCAGTTACTGTGGATGCTGAGGTTGATATATTTTTAGACAATATAAAATGTATTTATGGATATGATTTTATCAATTATGAAAAAGGTTATCTCAAGAGAAGAATCGAATTAACGATGAAACAAAATAGCATCAGTAGTTTTGAGGTATTTAAAAAAATGGTTTTTGATGATGAACTATTATTTTCCTCATTATTGAGTGCTTTTTCCATTAATGTCACGACTTTTTTTAGAAATCCGGAGGTATTTAAAACAGTAAGAGAGCAAATACTACCATACCTAGAAAGTTATCCATCGATAAGAGTTTGGTGTGCGGGTTGTTCAAGTGGTGATGAAGCCTATAGCGTAGCTATTATGTTAGATGAATTAGGTCTTTTACATAAAAGTTTAGTGTATGCGACTGATTTTTCTTCTCTTTTGATAAACGAAGCACAAAATGGATTATTTCCTCGAAACGATTTTACCCAGTTTGAATCCAATTACATTACAAGTGGGGGGCAAAAAGAACTGCAAGCGTGGTTTGAATTTAAAGATGAGTTTATTGAAATAAAAGAACACATTAAAAAGAAAGTGCTATTTTTTCAACATAATTTAGTGACGGATACTTCTATTAACGAGTTTGATTTGATCTTTTGCCGCAACGTGTTGATATATTTTAATAAAAGTTTACAAACGATCGTGTTTAATACTATCGAAGATTCACTTTCCAGAGGCGGATTTTTGGTGCTTGGTGAAAGCGAAAGACTACCTGAAGTATATAATTATAAGATACTCGAGCATAAAATATATCAAAAGGGTTACTGAAATAAATACGTAAATAAAGTAAAATACTATTCTATTGCAAGTATGTATAACCACTATGCTCAACCCTTAATATCGACATTAACTTTACACTAATGAATATACTTTTATTGCTTTTTATCGCTCACTGCATCGCTGATTTTTATCTACAAAAACACAGCTGGATCATGGACAAGGTTGCGCATCATGAACGCTCTATGGGTTTATTTTTCCACGTTCTAACACATGTTTTTTTGACTGGATTAATACTCTTATGGATTTTTTCTTTTAACGTCTCTTGGATATGGTTAGGGTTATTGTCATTGATCGTAATCACCCACTATGGCATTGATATATGGAAGAGCTATCAAACGTTTAAGTTGTCGTATTATCTCATAGATCAGTGTTCACACATCATTATTTTATGTGCTGTTAGCTATTGGATAACTATATCGTATCCCGATATAAATGGTCAATTGTTCGCCTATAAATCAATATTAATATGGATTGCTGCTGGTATCTTTTTAGCTAACCCAATGGCAATCACTGTCATGGTGAGCATTATGCCGCTGAGACAAGCCTTACATAATCAAGACAACACGATTTCATCCACACCATCAAAAGATGGTCATTATATGGGAATAATCGAACGCTTATTAGTAATGGTCTGTGTCGGAAGTGGTTATTTTGTCATTCCAGGATTATTATATTTTGGTAAACTTTACTACCGCTTACAAGATGACATCGTCAAAAAGAATGTTTTACAGCGCCGTTATATGGTGCTAGGCACCAGCGTTAGCTTCATTAGCGCGACATGCGTTGGGTTATTGATTAACCTATCCCACTAGCTGGAGCCGGCATAGCGTTATGGCTTTGTCAGGTGTTTTTCCCATAGTTTGGCTTCTTTCATAAACGCATAAAAGGCATCTATCGTTGCTAGAATTAAGCCTCGTTTGCCATTCAAAATACACCCTTGGAGTAAGTACTTTTGGATAAACGTCAGCGGTAATACCAGTGCTAATTTAATCACGCTAGGGCGCTTATTACGGGCAAATTTATCTTCGGCACGTAACGTTGAATACAGGTTGTTTTTTGCAACTAAATCATCAATACGATTATAGCCATAATGGGTAAATGCGATGTCAGTTCGCACTTCTCTACCTGGGACAATAGCGGTTTCATGCACTTGTTCTGAGGTATCAAAATGTGCCTGTTCGCGGCGGTATAGTCGAAGGTTATTTGGTTTTTTCATCCAGCGGTGTGGTAATTTATCCATGAACATATCGTTGCGTGACAATCGTAATGCTGCTATGTCGGCTTGCACAAGCGTGTCTTGGATAACCGCTACACATTCTGTTGTTAATTCTTCATCGGCATCTAGGTTCAACACCCAGTCACACGTACATTGGGATAACGCAAATTGCTTTTGTCCCGCGTAACCTAACCATGCTTGATGGATAACGGTAGCGCCTGACGCTTCAGCTAATGCAGGCGTATTATCGGTACTGCCAGAGTCCACAACAATGACTTGAGCAAAATCTTTCACGCTGTGTAACACACGCTCAATATTATGTGCTTCATCCTGTGCGACGATAAAAACGCTAACGGGGATCATAACTAACCTGAGAAAAATAATTTTCGCGAGTATAACAAAACGTCTTCAAATCACAACTCGCTAAGGGGGATTGCAGCTAGGTGAGATTGACGTAATGACGCAACATACAGTTTGCCTCGAAACGGCAACGCGGCGGTGATCGAGGTATAGGCAGTTGCAGTTTGTAAGTTATGAATAACATTCGCCTGAGCATCTAAAGCGATAACCATGCCATATTCTGAAGAGGGAGTAAACCAACGGGCCGGTATGCCGCCTAACAATTTTCGAATGAACGGATATGGCGCTAATTGCTCTACCAAAGGATCACGTAGATTAATTAACCCAACCCAAAATATGCCATCCGGATCTCGATAAATATTATCAGGCATCGCAGGTAAGCCGTCGATAAAGATTTCTTGCGAGCCGGCTTTGTCTCCACTTAGCCAATATTGCAAAATTCTGGCTTTACCCGTTTCATTGATTAATAAAAAATCTTCTTGAGCAGATAATGCAACGCCATTAGCAAAAAACAACCCCGTCACTACCGATGTGACAGAATCAGATTTGGGATGATAAGCAAATATGCCACCTGTCATACTCGTTTCGAGAAAATCATAGACATAATTGTCCATAGTGAAACGCTGCGAGGCATTAGAAAAATACACGGTACCGTCCTTTGCAACCGCTAAGTGATCAATAAATTGGAGTTTTTGTCCCTTGTAATGCGTCGCTAAAATAGTAATACGCCCTTGCTGATCAATCTTAAGTAGCCCGCGAAGCGCATCAGCGACGTATAAATTACCGTCAACATCAAATCGTAACCCCAATGGTCTCCCCTGAGTATTATTGACTAAGGTTGCACTGTCACTGACGTCTATGACTTGAGGATCAAAATACACAATATCACCATTTTCAAATGCGGTGTATATCATCCCACTGGTTGGATGTAGCGCCATATCTTCAGGGCCCAAACCGATATGCTCCAATACCGGTTGTAGACCAGATAAACGATTATTTATTGCAAACGCGCCGCTTAAACTTTGCGGAGGATCGGGCTGCCATACTTGAGGTTTTAAATCAGAAGTGACATACAAAGCACCGATAATAATGGTGCAAAATCCAATACAGTAATACACCGTTTTTACTACTAACGCCGTTATTTTTTTCATCGCACTTATTTTTTATTCATCTTATATATATTTACAGACATAATCCTACTAAAGTCAACCTATGTAAACTCCCTTTAGCTTACTCTAATTTGTACCAGGAATGACACCATGAATAACCTAATGGACACACTGCTTATGATTATGCCGTTATTAATAACGTTGAGCACTGTCGTGATAGCATTGATTTTGGCGCACAAAATCTTACTGAATGAACACACCTTAACAAAAGATAATCAATTATCGCGAAAACTCATTTTGTTATTGTTATATGTGCTGAGTTTTTTAGCCGTGAGCTTAGCCCTGCCTGTTGCAGATAGTACTCGCAATCAAGTCATTGGATTGTTTGGTATTGTGCTATCTGGTGTCATTGCATTTTCATCCACATCTATCGTGGGTAATATCATGGCTGGCATTGTGCTGCGCTTTACTAAGCCATTTAAAACGGGGGATTTTATTCGTGTTGACCAATATTTTGGACGAGTAACCGAAAAAGGCTTATTTGATACGGAGATCCAAACTGAGCAGCGCGAATTTATCTATTGGGTATGACCATCATCATGACAAAATCACACAGTTATTAATTACCGCAGCGAATAATTGTCAATTAGAAGAGCCTTTTGTGCAAATCATCGAGCTAGGTAATTATAGTATTTCTTATCGAGTATCCGGTTTATTGACCGAAGTGAAAAGTATGATTTCATCCCGTTCGCGTTTATACGCGAACATTTTAGATACGCTGCACCAAGCCCAAGTAGAGATAATGTCACCCAACTTTATGAATACGCGCAATATCGCTGACGCGCCACCGGCCATTCCTAAGGCCACAGAAACACCTTCGGAACGCATGCCCAAACATGCCGCCTCAAATTCAGAATCGACGCCTGAAGATATGATTTTTGATAAAGCAGAAGAAGCCGAGCAAAAAGAACGCTCGAGTATGGAACTCAGTGAGGATATTAAGGCGTTGAATGAGCAGTTAAAAGACGCCAAGGATGAACAAAAAGATCGGCTTGAATTACAAATAGCCCGTAAAAAAGAACAATTAAGGGCTATAAAAGAAAAGCCCGTAAAAGAGGATTAATGGTCGGTGTGATAGGATTCGAACCTACGACCCCTTCACCCCCAGCGAAGTGCGCTACCAAGCTGCGCCACACACCGACCGAAGTTGAGCATTATATTGATTACAGCTTATAAATCCAGTGTTTTTATATATTTATCAATACTTCAAGATTTTTTATTCATTATAGTCTTGTATTTTTAGCTTTTGTGCTTAAATAAGCATTGAATGTTTGAGTAAGGATTACAGAGATATGTTACGCATTGGTTTATTTATCATCACCAATATCGCGATTATGGTTTTGATTTCGATTGTATTTAGTTTGTTCGGCATACAAGGCGTGTTGGCAGAAAATGGGGTGGATCTTAACCTCACTGCATTGTTGATATATTCAGCCGTTATTGGTTTTAGCGGTGCGCTCATTTCATTGTTTATGTCTAAGTTTATGGCAAAACGCAGTATGAATGTGCATGTCATTACGCAACCTCAAAATAGTGATGAACGTTGGTTGGTCGATGCTGTTAAACGTCAAGCAAAACAAGCAGGTATTGGTATGCCAGAAGTCGGTATATTTGATCATACCAGCCCCAATGCATTTGCCACTGGATGGAATCGAAATAACTCACTCGTCGCGGTGAGCACTGGTCTATTAAGCCATATGTCCAAAGCAGAGGTTGAAGCGGTACTGGCACATGAGATTAGTCATGTCGCAAATGGCGATATGGTCACGATGACACTACTACAAGGTGTCATCAATACATTTGTGGTCTTTTTATCTCGTATCATCGGGCATATCGTAGACCGTGTCGTATTTAAAGTAGAACGAGGTCATGGTCCGGCTTATTGGATAGTGTCAATTGTCGCACAAGTTATCTTAGGTATTTTAGCGCAAATTATCGTGATGTGGTTTTCACGTTATCGAGAGTATCGCGCTGACGCAGGTGCCGGAAAACTAGTGGGTAATCGCAATATGATCGCGGCGTTACAACGCTTAAAAACGAATCCCGATGATGAAGGTTTACCCACAGAAATGTCAGCATTAGCGATTAATGGCGGGAGTATTAAAGCATTATTCTCTAGTCATCCACCGTTAGATGATCGAATTAAAGCCTTACAACAGCCTCGTTAAGAGGCTGCTAATTAAAGTATGCGTTTATTGCCAGTCGTTTTCTAAAACAATACGGTAGCGCGCGTTCCCTTTTTCCATATGCGTAAAAGCGTCGTTGATTCGAGACATTGGAAACATCTCTACTTGCGGTTTAATGTTATGTTGAACCGCAAAATCTAACATCTCTTTGATTACATTGGGTGCACCAACGGGTGAAGATGAAATACTTTTTTGTCCTCCCATCAGATTAAATACGCCAATTTTAAGCGGTTCCATCGTCGCACCAACAAAGTGTAAACGCCCTTTCGCTTTCAATGTCCTGAGGTAGGCGTTCCAATCGAGCGTGACATTCACAGTCGATATAATAAAATCAAAGGAACCTGCAGCGGCGTGTAGTTCAGATTCAATTGTGGAATTAATCACATGATGCGCACCAAGACAATACGCCTCTTGCGCTTTGACGTCAGAAGAACTAAATGCAGTCACTTCACAGCCCCATGCGCGGAAAAACTGCAATGCCATGTGCCCTAGCCCGCCAATACCAATCACTGCTACCTTATCCGTAGGCTTGATCCCAAATTGAACAAGTGGATTAAATACCGTCACACCACCACAGAACAATGGACCCGCAATTTTCATATCCATACCTGCAGGTAACGGGATCACTGCCGTTGCATTTGCCCTTACGACTTCAGCAAATCCTCCGTGACGGCCAATAATCGTCCCCTGCGCTGAGTGACATAGATTTTGATCGCCAGTATCACAAGAATGACACTGGTGACAATAATCACTGTGCCAACCTAAACCTACCGCTTGGCCAACATGTAAATGTGTCACATGTTCACCAACCGCTTTAACCGTTCCGGCTACTTCATGTCCACCAACGAATGGATATTGAGTCATACCCCATTCGTTATTTTTCATCGACATATCAGAGTGACAGACACCGCAATATGCCACATCGATATCCACTTGATGCGCACCTATTGCAGGCATTGTATAGGTGATCGGGGTAAATTCTGCTTGCGCATTTTCAACTGCAAAGGCTTTTATCATGTTTGATTCTGTCTCATGTAAATGAAAACTAAATAGGTCATACCGGGTCCAAATATAGTTATATCGACACGCTACAATAACCTTACTTTAACATTATCTATTTGCATTGGAATAGAGGTTGTAGCCTGCCATTTACAATCTATTACAATTTGTCGCTTAGTCAAACACAACCAATCCCGCACTATAGACGTTTCAGTCACAAATAGTTAGAAACACGAGCAATGATTACACTCCAAAATATAATCAAACAATTTCAAAATGGTGATGAAATCGTCACCGCGATTAATGATGTCTCATTGCACATTAAACAAAACGAATTTGTCGCTATTATGGGTACATCCGGTTCAGGAAAATCTACCTTAATGAACGTGTTAGGATGTTTGGATACTCCGACTTCAGGCCAATACCACTTGGATAACAATAACGTCGCGCAATTAAATGATGACCAGTTATCTCAGATCCGAAACAAATATATTGGCTTTATCTTTCAAACCTTTCATTTGCTCCCTAAATTGGATGTCATTGGCAATATTAAATTACCTCTGCGTTACAGTGATGTATCTGAAGATGAAGCTCAGGCTCGCACTCTGGCATTAATTGAACGTGTTGGTTTATCTCATCGCAAGCACCATCGACCTTATGAAATGTCCGGAGGACAACGTCAACGGGTCGCCATTGCTCGTGCCTTAGTCAATCAGCCCAGTGTCATTTTAGCGGATGAACCTACCGGTAACTTAGACTCAAAAACCTCCGAAGAAATCATGGCCCTGTTAACAGAACTTCATCAACAAGGACAAACTATCGTGATGGTAACCCATGAACAAGACATCGCTAATTTTGCACAACGCGTAATCCGTATGAAAGACGGTAAAATCATCGAGGATAGTGGGATATGAAATCGATATTAATGATCAGTTCAGTCATTTGTTTATTCTTGATGAGCGCGTTAAGTCATGCGGATCCATTAATATTGTCCGGTAAAGTCTCATCATCCGCTAAACAAACGGTTGTTGCTCCGCGAGGTTCATCGTGGAATATTCAATTACAATGGATGGAAGAAGAAGGCAAAGTGGTGCAACAAGGTGATTTGGTTGTTGTCTTTGACGGTGCGACAGAACAAAGTCGCTTAGAACAAAGCAAAGAAACACTAGAGCGCTTATTGCTTGAATATAAGCAATTAGATATGCGACTCCAACAAGAACTCATCGAAGCTCAAGGTCGATTTAGTGTAGCCAAAATGCAAGTCGCAAAAGCACAAATAGAAGTGTCAGTGAACAGCGATACGCTGAGTGACTATCAAAAAGGGCAAAACCAAATGGTATTAGAACGCGCCCTGCTCGAACAAATTAAAGCCGAAGAAGCACTGAAAAAATCTGAAAAACAGCGCGCTTCAGGTTTGGAAAAGAAAAATATCGATATTTTAAAAGAACAAGATGATATTCAGTACTATGAAAATTTACTGACCAAACTTAATGTTATCGCCAGACATACCGGTCCCGTCACTTATGCCGACCATCCTTGGTACGGAACCAAAATGGCTTCAGGGATGAATGTGCAACCGAGCTGGACGATTTTAGATGTACAAGCAACCAGTGATTATCAAGTTGAGAGTTTTGTCCATGAAATTGACGCATTGCGTTTAGCACAAGGTAATCAAGTCACATTGCACTTTGATGCATTTCCTGAACAGAGCTTTTCAGGTACGGTGTCCTCAATTGGCACTCAAGCCGAGAATAAACCACAAATGAGTAATGCCACCTATTTCCCAGTCATTATTAAGTTTGACACGTCACCCAAACGCACCTTATTTCCTGGTATGAGTGTGCGTATCGCCCAAAATGAACAACACGAACAACAAACACTGATTCTCCCCCCCAAGAAAAAGCAACATATGACGACACAAAACAATGCCTTATCGGTACCAGCTGAGCTCATGTCATTGCAAACCGTGACGATTGGACCACCCAGTATTCGACGTATGTGGCAATACAAAATTCAACGTTTAGTCGCCGAAAATAAAATCGTTAAAACCGGCGATATGCTCGTCAAATTTGATGGACAAGAATTACGTACTAGCATGTTAACCCGTCAATCAGAACTCGACGCGGCAAGTAAACAGCTCGAAAAACTCATTTTAGAAGACACAGTAACACAAGAAAATCTGGAATTAGACCTAGCAGAAGCGTCAATGAATGAAGATAAAGCGCGGCGTAAAGTTGAAATTACCGTCTCATCACGCTCTGAAGTAGAGCGGCGTAAACAAGAAGCCGATTTTGTCATCATGCAAGCGCTTAAAGCACAAGCACAACAACGGTTTTATGAACATAAAACACGCCGCATTGTTAACCAACAAGTACAAGAAGCACGGATCATGAATTTACAAACGCGTGTGGATGAGATCAAAGACAGTATTAACAAATTAACTATTACGAGCCCCAGTGACGGTATTGTTGTTTTTCGTGACAATGGCGATGGCGATAGATCCGCCGTAGGTGATACCGTTTTTATGGGTAATTCATTAATGGACGTCCTTTCATTAGACAATCTGGCAATAAAAATAGAAGTTGACGAATCAGATACTAATAAAGTGAGAATTGGACAGGCTGTTGATGTTGTACTCAACGCGTATCCTGAACGTATATTTACCGGTAAAATCACCAGTAAAGGACAAGCATATCGCAATAAATCACAACGTAATCAAAAAGTCGTGTTCGATGCATGGGTGACACTGGATGATCTCGATCTGTCGATCATGCGCCCTGGGATGCAAGCCAACGTCAATTTATCCGCATTATCAGGAGCGCTTTAATGATTAATTTAAGACCACGTTCCGCCAAGTTACTTAGTGTTAGTGTATTCGTCTTGTTATTAATGGGTTGTGGAGATGACAATCCAAGTACTGTTCCAACCTATGAAGTCAACACTCAACGTTTTTCTATTGAAATCAATGCGAATGGCGAAATTGAAGCTGCCGAATCGCAGAAGATTATCGCTCCAGGAAGACGTCCTATGATGCTAGCTTGGTTGGCAGAAGAAAACACTCACGTCAACGAAGGTGATGTCATCGCTAGGTTTGATGCGGAGCGAATCACTCGTGACAAAAATGAAGAAGAATTTGCGGTACGTAAGCTGCAACAAGACATCATTAATTCTCAGGCGTCACAAACTCAAGAAAAACAAGATATCAAATCTGAACAAAACTTTATTGAAGAAGAGTTTGCATTTGTGGATCGGTTTGCAATTGACGATTTACGGATTTATAGCCAATTAGATATTATCGACACCTTACAAAATCGTGATTTTTTAGAAGCCAAAGATTCATTTTTAGCTTGGAAAGAAACCAGTGTGTTAGAACAACATGATTCGGCTATGTCGGTGTTAGATATTAAAAAACAAGGACACCAAAGTAAGTTACAACAATACCTCAGTGCGTTAAAACAATTAGAAGTCACGGCACCCTACTCTGGATTACTGGTGTACGTCAAAGACCGCAGAGGCGAAAAACCATCCGTCGGTAATACCGTCTTTCCTGGTAGTCCGATTGCGGAAATTCCCAACTTAGAAAATTTGCAAGCGCGTTTATATGTTTTAGCCGATGATGCGATTGATTTAGCCAACGGACAAGGTGTCGATATTCAACTAGATGCGTTTCCCAACAAAACCTTTTCGGGTGAATTATCCTCAGTCGCGGCCTTCCCTAGAGAAATTAAACGCGGTAACCCCATTAAATATTATGAGCTCACTGCCTCCATAAATGATCAAGACACGACCATTTTAAAACCCGGTAGAAAGCTATCCGCCACTATTCGTGTTACACAGCCAATGGATACGATTGCAGTGCCCTTACAGAGCATTATTTATGAACAAGAACAGAGCTTTGTATATTTACAAACCGGTAACGAGTTTAGAAAACAGCCTGTGACAACCGGCCGAAAAAACTTATATTTTATCGAGATCACCTCTGGATTAACGGTAAATGATGCCATTGCTCTGAGTGCTGTGACAATCGGAGCCATACAATGAAAACGACCTTACCTAGACAACAATTCTCCGTATTAATTAACGATGCACTGTATGAGTTGTCAGCACAAAAATTACGGACATTTTTAACCTTATTAGGCATGATATTTGGTGTCGGTGCGGTCATAGCGATGCTTAATATTGGTGAAGGTGCGGAGCGTGAAGCCCTCAAACTCATCGATTCTATGGGCGTCAATAATATCATTATTAATCAACGTGACTATAATGATGGTGAATTAAGTGAGATCCGAGAAGACTCTCTCGGTCTGACCATGGGAGATGTCGCGGCAGCAACGAATACGCTGCCATTTGTTGACGATTACAGTGCAACCAAAATCGTCAAAACCTTCGATATCTATTCTGATTTAGCTAAGTCTGATGCACAGGTATTAGGGGTGTCACAACGCTATTTCACCCATTCTAACTTGACCTTGTCACAAGGGCGTTTTTTAGTTCCTGAAGATGATGGTGCGTTAGCACAAGTCGCTGTGCTTGGCGCTGATACGGCGAGAGAATTATTTCCTGATAAAACTGATATCGTTGGTCAATTGGTTAAGGTCAATCACGTTTGGTTAAGCGTCGTTGGTGTACTAACCGCTCCGGCGGGCAATAAAGATGAATTTCAAGGCGTAAAGATTGGCGGGGACAGGTATCGTATTTTTGTCCCATTATCCACATCATTGAAGAAGTTTTCGCACAACGTATTGGCGAGCGAACTCGATAGTATTAAATTAAAAATATCGGAATCGCAAAATCCGGTTGTAGCAGCCAAAGCTGTTACGCATTTAATGCAAATGCGCCATAATAATATTCAAGACTATGACATTGTCATCCCTGCTGAATTACTAGCCCAACAAAAGCAAACACAACAAATATTTAATATTGTCATGGCTTGTGTCGCCGGTATTTCACTCTTAGTTGGGGGGATAGGGATCATGAATATCATGTTGGCGAATGTCATGGAACGTACCACTGAAATTGGACTCCTTCGCGCTGTAGGCGCAACGCAACAAGATATTCGCTTACAGTTTTTGGCTGAGAGTTTTACAATATCCGTGCTAGGGGGGTTACTGGGTGTTGTGTTTGGTTTGGTGTTATCTGAAATTATCGGTTTTTACAGCGGCTGGGCAGTCAGTTGGTCATTATTGGCAATTGTGTTATCACTCGGAATTTGTCTAGTGGTTGGGGTAGGTTTTGGGGTATTTCCCGCTATTAAAGCCTCCAAACTGAATCCTATTGAGGCGTTACATAGCGATTAATGGAACAGTTAAAAACGATTAAACAGCTCATATACTAATGCTCTGCATAGATGGTCGATGTAATAGGCACTAAAGCCGGTGCCTGTTCAAACCAATGTAAAAATATATCTGCTGTGATTTTTTGTTGTATGTGATGTTTTTGTTCTGCAGGACAAAACAAACTGACACAAATTTCGTATTTGCCATAAATATTGGTTTCTACTGAAATATCCGGTTCAATATCAATAAATTCAGTGTCTAACTGACGTTCAATAACCCCTTTATAGCGCTCAGCCACGTCACGGAAATCCTCACAATGATGGCGCGCCCGGTCAAGTAACTGGGGAACTATTTGATACGGGTTGGAGTGAGGCTCTAACGTCACTTTAAATTGATGTATTGCATAACGCTTAAGAAAATTTAGATTCGTCACCGTACGAGTAACAATTAAGCTATTGGGAATATATAAATGCTTGCCAGTATAATCCATGGACTGGTCATCGATTTCTAAGACGGTGACTTTAGCCCAATCTAACTCGACGACTTCGCCACTGACATTATTTAGCTGTACCCAATCACCAACTCGAAAAGGGCGAGCAGAAATCGCATACAAATACCCTAAGAAGCACTGAATAAACTCACGTGTCGCCAACACAATCGCAACCATAAAAGCAGCAATCGAAAATGCAAGATTTTGCAATTCACCAGACCACAACGATATAAACAACAACAACACTGCGAGATTGATTATGTTTTTAAATGAATTTACCGCAATACGTTTATTGGCCCCACGCTGATAGCGACGACGCAATAATCGCACCACAGTTTGTTTCATTAATACAAAACATCCCAACAATAATATGCTTGAGAGAAATTTATACTCATTAACAAACAACATCATTTGTGCAATCGGGATTGATGCCCAGAATTCCTGCATACGACTAAATACACTCTACAATAACAATTATTGCCAATTCTAACTTAAAAGTGCCACATGAGCATTAATTACGTTACTGCTGATCGTCTGAACCATTATTATCGTGATTAATACGACTCGCAATCGCACCATCTTGTCCTTTGTATTTGGCATCAACACGTGAATTATAAGGTTTGTCAGCATGATCAGATAAGACTTCAAAACTCAGTGCCCCAATCTTCATTTTGGGACGTAACGCCAGGGGTAATTTACCCGAATTATAGAACTCCAAAACAATGTTACCTGACCAACCTGGGTCGATACGATGCGCAGTCACATGCACCATTAAACCTAAGCGAGCCAAGGATGAACGACCATCAAGCCAACCCACAATATTTGCCGGCAACGTCACCGATTCATAGGTAATCGCAAGAGCCAGTTCGCCTGGGTGCAAAAAAAATGCTTTATCATCCGCGATACTAATTTCATCACTCATCACCAAATCAAGTTGCGCTTGCACGTCGGACTTTTCACCTGATAAATCGATATAAGGTGCGGCATGAGCCTGAAAAATACGAAACTTATTGCCAAGCCGCATATCCACAGTCAGCCCACTGATCTGATCATAATCAGGTTGTGGGGTAATCGCGATCTCACCTCGTTGTAACGAGGCATAAATATCTTTATCGCATAAGCGCATGGGGAATCTCAAATTAGTTGTATTGTCTGGTAGCATTATCTATCTACTGAACAGACAACGCAAATATTTATGCAATAAATCATGAGTTTATGAGTGCAAAAAATGCTGTTTTACGCTACCATTTGACAACTTTTTTTCTACAGTAATTTGCATTTTTGATTATGGCTCAAGCACCTCGTAAGATCTTAGTAACCAGCGCCCTTCCCTATGCTAATGGTTCAATCCATTTAGGTCATCTTTTGGAACATATCCAAACTAACATTTGGACGCGTTTTCAAAAAATGCGTGGCCACACCTGTTACAGTGTCTGTGCTGATGATGCACACGGAACGCCGGTGATGCTAAAAGCTCAAGAACTGGGGATCACGCCGGAAGAAATGGTTGATCGCACGCGTGCTGAACATCATCAAGATTTACTTGATTTTGATATTGATTATGATAATTACTATGTAACACATTCTCCGGAAAACAAACTATTATCCGAGACCATTTACAACCGATTACATGCAGCAGGTTATATCTCCACTAAGATCATTAACCAATTATATGATCCTGAAAAAGGCATGTTTTTGCCAGACCGCTTTATTAAAGGCGACTGTCCTAAATGTGGCGCAGAAGACCAAAATGGCGATAGCTGCGATGTATGCTCCGCGACTTACGCCACCACAGAGGTACTTAATCCTCGCTCGGTCGTATCAGGTGCAACACCTATATTAAAAGACTCTGAGCATTACTTCTTTGACCTACCTAAATTCTCCGATATGTTACAAACTTGGATTAAATCGGGTACTGTGCAAGCTGAGATGGCCAACAAACTACAAGAATGGTTTGAGCAAGGTTTACAGCAGTGGGATATCTCCCGTGATCCGCCCTACTTTGGCTTTGAGATCCCAAATGCCCCAGGTAAATATTTTTATGTGTGGGTCGATGCGCCGGTTGGCTACATGGCGAGTTTTTTGAATTTTTGCGAAAAAAATAACGTTAGCTTTGATGAATATTGGAATGCAGATTCTGACGCTGAGTTATATCATTTCATCGGTAAAGACATTACGTATTTCCATTGCCTGTTTTGGCCTGCTATGCTTGAAGGCGCCGGATATCGTAAACCAACGGGTGTTAACATCCATGGTTTTGTTACCGTTAATGGTGCCAAAATGTCTAAATCAAAAGGCACATTCATCAAAGCACGCACCTATTTAGACCATTTAAACCCTGAGTATTTGCGTTATTACTTTGCGTCTAAACTCAATGATAGTGTGACAGACATTGACTTAAACTTTGAAGATTTTACGCAAAAAGTCAACTCAGATTTAGTCGGTAAAGTAGTGAATATCGCGAGCCGTTGTGCCAGCTTTATTACCAAGAAATTTGACGGCAAATTGTCTGACAACATTCTCGACCCAGCCTTGCTCAATGAGTTTAGTGCCGCTAGTGACAGTATTGCGCAGCATTTTGAATCGCGTCAGTATCATCATGCGATCCGTGAGATCATGGCATTAGCAGACAAAGCAAACCAATTTATCGATACCCAAGCGCCGTGGGTAACGATCAAAGATCCCCAATTGCAGCAACAAACTCACGATGTGTGTTCGATGGGTATTCATATGTTCCGTGTATTAAGCATTTACCTCAGTCCTGTTTTACCCGACCTATCGTTAAAAGCGCAAGAGTTTTTGAATGATAGCTTTGTGTGGGGGTCAGCCCAAACTACCCTCACCGGTCATAGCATTAATAAATTCAAGGCCATGTTACAACGTGTTGATAGCGATAAAGTGGCAGCAATGGTGGATGCATCAAAAGACCACTTAGCGGTAACGGAAGATGCCAGCAAAAAAGTCAAAGCGACAAAGAAAACTGAAAAATCAGCCAAACCGTCTAATCAATCTGATAACGATGATGAGATTGCGCCGATGATCCAATTTGATGATTTTGCGAAGGTCGATTTGCGCATTGCTAAAATTGTCAGTGCTGATCATGTTGAAGGTGCTGATAAGTTATTGTGTTTACAATTAGATATCGGTGCCGAGACCACTCGTCAAGTATTTGCAGGGATCAAGTCGGCTTATGCACCCGAAGATCTGGCCGGTAAGTTAACCGTGATGGTCGCGAATCTAGCGCCGCGTAAAATGCGATTTGGCATGTCTGAAGGCATGGTTTTAGCCGCTGGACCAGGTGGTGATGAACTCTACATATTAGAGCCTCATGCGGGTGCACAACCCGGCATGCGCGTTAAATAAACTCGTTTGGTTTTAATCTTGCGCGGGTTGTTTTGTATCAACCCGCATGCTTGCTTGAGCCGATTGCAAACGCGGTTTATATCGAGCAAATTTGGGTTTAATTAGCGTCAGTGGCATTTCAGATTTTTGTGCCACCATAAAATACATACTATTGAAGGGTGAAAAACGGCCCATATGCTGATCTTGGCGTATTCTTGAACGTGGCGACGAATACTGTTGTGAAACTGTTTCACTTGACTGTTTTGACCATTTAGCCCCACCTTGACTCTGACTAAACATATTCCCTTGACCAAAAAAGCGCTGTACTTTCACGGTAAACCCCAACACATGTAACCACTCTTTTACTCGATAGTGGCTAAAAAAACGCGCTTCGTGTAACGAATGGCCGCGGTAAAAAGGTAAATGATTAATCAGTCCGCTCGGACTAAATGGATTAAATCCCGTTAATATCAAATGTCCATCACTGCGCACCACTCGTTCGATTTCACGTAAAAGTTGATGAGGATCATGCGTAAAATCTAATCCGTTACACAAACACACTGCATCAATACTCCCTTTTGCAAAGGGCAATTCAGTCAGCTGTGCATAAATATTTTGATGCGTCGGATCGGGTAACGGGCATAATGTTTCCGTCAACTCATCTAATTGATGCTGATTGACATGCATATTGATCGTTTTGCGCAAGCGATTTTCTTGAGCCTGCCAACACATACTCAATTCTCCGATATTTAGCTGCACATCACCATAAATCGTGTCGCAATGCTCACTCATCAACTGATTAATCTTATTCAACAAATCCTTATGATTTGCGATGATATGCCAATCTTCAGGATAGCGAATCGGGTTAGGTGTGAAAGCATGCCCAACAAACATGATATAAGTCCTATTGTTAAAGCGATTGAGTTAAAGCGACTGAGTTAAACGACTATGCAATTGATAATCTATCACGTAATATTCTAACTCGTGAAACTTTTTATTCTAATAGTGAAGGCAACATAGTGAACATAACCCCAATCAACGCATTCACTGATAATTACATCTGGGCGCTGCACAATGACCAGCATTGTGTCGTTGTTGATCCTGGCGATCCTGCTGTTGTACTGGCTTTTTTAAAAGCGCACAATCTTCAGTTAAGTGCGATGTTAATTACCCATCATCATTTTGATCATACTGGTGGAATTGACGAATTAACCCATAACTATCCGCAAGTAAGGGTATTCGGGCCAAATAATCCTAAGATAAAAGGGATTACCCACCCACTAACAAATGCTGACACCTTTTATTTAGATGATCTAAAAATAGAAGTGTCAGTGATGACAGTGCCAGGGCATACACTCGATCACATCATGTATTATGCACCAGACATGCTATTTTGTGGTGATACGTTGTTTTCATGTGGCTGTGGTCGATTATTCGAAGGCACACCTGCGCAAATGTTCGATTCATTGCGTAAAATTACACAACTACCGCGTGAAACTCTCATTTATTGTACGCATGAATACACACAAGCAAATATTGCGTTTGCTGAAACAGTCGAACCACATAATAAAGCCTTAGCACAATACAAATTATGGGTGGAGCTACAACGGTCAAATAATAAACCCACGATCCCGACGTTGTTATCTGATCAGTTGCAATTCAATCCTTTTTTACGTGTACACGATGACAGCGTTCAGGCATTTGCACAAAGCATTGCTGGTGATTTGGGACAAAAGACCGTCACCGATCCAGTACAGGTATTTGCGGCGTTACGCCAAGCAAAAGACGACTTTTAGCACTTTGTTAACAAATCCAGTATAATGTGCGCTCACTTTTACGGTAAGCAGTTTTGAGGTAAGAAGTTTTCATGAGATTGTTGTTCATTTTTATTAGTGCATTTTTATTGTTAGGTTGTCAGGCGACGTCTATGTTGTCGTCGGCAGAACCGAGTGAAAGTGGTGCTCCCGGTGAATTAGTGCATCCTGTAGAACATGTTACTGAAGCATTATCGAGCATCGAACTGCCGGTTGAACTCTCACCAACAGAGACACCTGAAGACATCACTAACTTATGGACCTACATAGCGAAAAACGCAAATACCTTAGAAGGTCAACACCCAAGAATCACAGCACAACAAAAATGGTACACTAAACACCCACATTATATGCAACGTGTTTCTGAACGTGCTCGTCCGTTTATGTATTACATCGTTAACACGTTAGAGCAACATGACTTACCACTGGAATTAGCCCTTCTGCCAATTGTTGAAAGCGCCTTTGATCCTTTTGCGTATTCACATGGGAGTGCTTCGGGTTTGTGGCAGTTTATTCCTGGCACAGGCAAACGCTTTGGTATGGCACAAAACTGGTGGTATGACGGTCGCCGCGATGTCGTAAAAGCGACCGAAGGCGCTGTTGGCTATTTGTCTTACTTGCATCGTTTTTTTGACGGTAATTGGTATCATGCTCTAGCTGCGTACAATTCAGGCGAAGGTCGGGTTAGACGCGCCATAAACAAAAACAAACGTGCGGGTAAACCAACTGATTTTTGGTCTTTAGACTTACCTAAAGAGACCCGTCAATACGTCCCTAAACTGATTGCTTTGGTTAATCTTCTGAAACAACAAGCGGTTGATGACAACCTTAATTGGCCAGAGATCGCCAATGCCCCAGTTTTAGAAATCGTCACGATGGATGCGCAAATTGATTTAGCTATTGCCGCTGATTTTGCAGAGTTAACATTACAAGAATTACATGCGTTAAACCCTGGCTTTAATCGTTGGGCTACCGCGCCAGATGGTCCTCATCATTTGTTATTGCCTATCCAAAAAATAGAGACATTTGAACAACGACTAGCCCAGACTAAAGCGCAAGAACGAATTAACTGGGTGCGTTACCAAGTGCAATATGGAGATAATCTTGGGGCGATTGCACAAGCACATCACACCAGTATTGATATCATCAAACAAGTCAATGAACTCAATGGCAACAGCATATTTCAAGATGATTATTTACTTGTACCCGTGGCGTTAAAATCACTCGACCAATACACCCTATCTAAAACTCAGCGTTTAGCGACGATTAAAGATAAACGTCAGCGTAGCGAGCATGCTAAGTTGACGCATATTATTAAGCAAGGTGATTCATTGTGGGATCTAGCCAGAAAATACAAAGTATCGACTCGAGCATTAGCAAAATGGAATGGGATCGCACCGAAAGACCCTATTTATCCAGGTAAAAAGCTCGTGGTATGGTTACCCAATGATAAGCCTTCGGGTATTGTCAGAAACATTACCTATATCGTTAAAAATGGCGATTCATTAGCGCGCATTGGCAAAAAGTTCAATGTTAAAATTAATGATATAGTCAACTGGAATCAATTAGATAAAGGCAAATACTTACAACCCGGCCAACGCTTACGCTTAAGTGTCGATGTCACGCGAATGGAAACTGCGTCATAAGAAACGTGTAGCGCCAGACGATAAGCCTAGCGCAAGCGGATAATCTTGACGCTAGCATTTATGCTTTGCGCCATGTCGTGCCCTGAGCACTATCTTCTATAATGACACCTAACGCAGTTAAAGCATCACGCGCGGCATCTGCCGCACCCCAATCTTTATCTGCCCGAGCTTGATTGCGCTGGGCTATCAAGCCTTCAACTTCAGCCGCATCGATCCCCGAGTCACTTTGTAAAAATGCCTGTGGCTCATCTTGTAAACAACCCAAGATATTGCCTAAGCCTTTTAATACTGCCGCTAACTTACAGGCTTCATTAGGGTTATCAGTCTTTGCTTTGTTTAAGTCTTTAGCACAATCAAATAACACCGAAAACGCAATCGGTGTATTAAAGTCATCATTCATCGCCGCTTCAAAACGGGCTAAATAACCACCATAAGCTAATTCTGTTGTTGTGTCTGGTGTCACATCACGCAGTGCGGTGTACAAACGCTCTAAGGCCGATTGTGCTTGGTTAATGTTATCTTGAGAATAACTTAGTTGTGAACGGTAATGGGCCGACATTAAAAAGAAACGTAACGTCTCTTTATGATGCTGTTCAAGCACGTCTCTTAGTGTAAAGAAATTGCCCAAGGACTTAGACATTTTTTCATTATCCACTTGGACCATACCCGTGTGAACCCATGTATTCACATACGGTGTATCAAACGCGCAGCAAGATTGTGCAACTTCATTTTCATGGTGCGGGAACGTCAAATCAGAGCCCCCACCATGAATATCAAAATGCTTACCCAAGTGCTTGTGGTTCATGGCTGAACATTCGATATGCCAACCAGGGCGACCCTCACCCCAAGGTGATGCCCAGCTAGGTTCATTTGGTTTAGCCATTTTCCATAAAACAAAATCTAAGGGATCGTCTTTTCCAGCTGTAACTTCAACACGCGCACCAGATTGTAGTTGCTCTAGATCTTGTTTACTCAATGCCCCATATTGTTCAAAGGTAGACACATCAAACAATACATCGCCAGAACCTGCCACATAGGCGTGACCTTTGGCAACTAAGCGTTCTATGACATCTATGATTTCTGGCATGTGCGTCGTCACTCGAGGCTCAATATCCGGCTCAAGTAAATTTAGCGCCGCAAAATCTTCATGCATCAAGGCAACAGTGCGATTCGTTAGCGTTTCAGTCGATTCATTATTAACGATCGCACGTTGAATGATCTTATCATCGACATCCGTAATATTGCGTACGTATTTTACGTCATAGCCTAAGTAACGCATATATCTGACCATCACATCAAAACTAAGATAGGTGCGAGCATGCCCCATATGTGACAAGTCATATACCGTGATTCCACAGACATACAAACCCACTTTGCCAGGTTCTATTGGAGTAAACGCAGATTTTTGTCGTGTCAGGGTATTATAAATTTGCAACATGCTTAGCAGATTTCCATCGTTTGATTGTGTCAATCACGTGAAACGTGAACAACGTTTGAAATTATTTGTTAAGTTTACCATTCAAGGCATTGAGAATCATCGTAATTATGCACAAAGTAAGCTAAAATGCGCGCACAACTACCCAATGAGGAAACATTATGCCATCGATTACTCTTAACACTAACCATGGTGCGATTACCATTGGTCTTAACAGTGAAAAAGCACCAGAAACCGTCGCTAATTTTTTAAGCTATGCGAAAGAAGGTTTTTTTGAAGGGACTATCTTTCACCGTGTGATCAAAGGATTTATGATCCAAGGTGGTGGTTTTACTGCCGATATGGAACAAAAAGACACCAAAGCACAAATTAAAAATGAAGCGAACAACGGCTTGTTGAATACCAAGGGCACGATTGCTATGGCGCGTACCCAAGACCCACATTCAGCAACGGCTCAGTTTTTTATTAATGCCAAAAATAACGATTTCTTAAATCACTCAAGTGAATCAGTCAATGGCTGGGGATATTGTGTATTTGGTGAAGTCACTGACGGTATCGAAATCGTAGAAGCGATTGAAGCCGTGGCAACCGGTAATTCAGGTTTTCATCAAGACGTACCTGTTGAAGCGGTAGTGATTGAATCTGTCGAAATTAGCGAATAATATTCGTTTTGGTCGCTTATAATCACAAGGAACGTTAAATGGGTAAATTTACCTATTTCATTTCTGATTTGCATCTCAGTGCTGAACGTCAAGACATTACAGACTGTTTGATGACATTCTTGCGCGAGGATGCACCTAACGCTGATGCGTTATATATATTAGGCGACTTGTTTGAAGTATGGATAGGTGACGATGATCTTAATCCGTTTACTCAATTCATTGCCCAAGCACTGCATAATTTGTCATTGACGACGCCGGTGTATTTTATTCACGGAAATCGTGATTTTGCTTTAAAATCCAAATATGCCAAACTAGCAGGATTGACCTTGTTAGATGAGCAAACGGTCTTAGATTTATACGGCACACCCACCCTTGTTCTGCATGGCGATGAATTGTGTACGCGTGATGTTGAGTATATGCGTTTCCGCAAAAAATCTCGTTCGCGATTATGGCAAATGTTTATGCTGTCGCTCCCGTTATCTTGGCGCAGGCGGATTGCCAATAACGGTCGCAATGTATCAGCGCAAAATAAACAAGCCTTGTCGATGGAAATCATGGACGTCACCCCATCTGAGGTAATTAACACCTATGAAAGACACGGCGTAATGCGGATGATCCACGGTCATACACATAGACCAGACATTCACATTCACGTAATAAACCTTGATGGTGTGAAAAAAGATGCTACCCGGATCGTATTAGGTGACTGGTACAGTCAAGGAAGTATTTTAAAAGTCGACAGACACGGATTTGAATTACAACAACGTAGTTTCAAAAAAAGCGCTAACTAGCGCTTTTTTATTATCTGTTTACTATTAGGACTATCAAGCTGTTTTAGCTAATGCCACAGCAGATGGCAGACCTGAGTGAAACCTAAAATCATCATCTTCGGTAATGATCAACTCACCTTCTACTTGTCGAAAGTGCGCGATACGTTCTTCAATATCATCGCCGCCAACCGTGCGTGCCAGACTCAAATAATCACTGTAATGACGGGCTTCGGAACGTAATAATGAGATATAAAACTTAGTCAACTCAGGATCTAAATGCGGCGCAATAGCTGCAAATCGCTCACAACTTCGAGCTTCAATAAACGCGCCACAAATTAACGTATCACTTAACTTTGCCGGCTCATGAGTGCGCACATGTTGCATTAACCCACGCGCATAGCGAGAAGCACCAATATTGTCATAGGGCATGTTTCGCGTTTGTATGATCTCTAACACTTGGCCAAAGTGATGGAGCTCCTCTTTAATCAACAAGACCATTTTGGATATGAGCTCATCCCCATGGGCAAAGTTAGAGCGACTCATTAATTTTTTGGATAAACTGATATAAGAACTAAAGTCACCATCACCAACTTGACGATATGCAAAATCTTCAAACGGTTTAAGCCATGCCAATAATGCGTCGGCACTTTCAGTATCAACAGCATAACGGCGCAACAATAACATTGCAGTTTGCGCTGCTTTTAATTCACACATCAAGTGATCAGCTAATAGCACTGTCAAATTTTGCGGTTTGATTGCTTCATCAATCCAAGATTGAGGCGTCGGATGAGATAAAAAAGCATGAATAGGTTCAAGTAATACAGAAGTAGACACAAGTCACTCAACAAATAAATAATACGGTAATTTTAAGGATATGCATCAGACATTGCAAACACTCAGCGTGAATAGCGACAAAAACTTCAACCAAAGGATAAATTTTCAGCAAATTGATTGACTTTCATCATGGTACGTCGCATTATTTGTTAAGACATTGTAAACAGATACTCATAATATTAACAAATTGACGGTTTTGAAGTTGATGGTATAGTTTACTGCAAACAGCACAAGCAGTTAACCCTCTCACTTTTTCCGTTAACAATGTTACTCCCTGCGAACATGCGCGTAGGGCCTTTATAGACTTAATGGAGAGATGTGATGATCCTAAATCACTTATGGGGCTTGTATGCGAGCCCTCGTTCAGAATGGCAAGAAATCGATCGAAATCAAGAAAACTGCCTATATGCGCTCAGCCATATTGCTATTATTGCGTTGATACCTTCTGTATGTAGTTACTACGCAAGTGCACACTTAGGATGGAGTATTGGCGCTGGCGATACGATTCGCTTGAGTCAAGACAGCGCATTATTTATGGCTTTATGTATGTACCTTGGTCTAGTGGTGGGGGTTGCATGCCTAGCTATGATGATTCATGAACTGGCAGAAGTATTTGATGCCAAGCCTTCTATAACACAAGCCCTAGAATTAGCAGCATATACCTCAACGCCCTTATTTATGGTTGGGTTTGCGTGCTTGTATCCAGAGTTATGGTTTATTGGTGCCGTTGGTTTAGGCGGTATTGCTTATTCTGTGTATTTATTATATTCAGGCGTACCAATATTAATGCATATTCCAGAAGAAAAAGGGTTTATTTACGCCTCTACGGTAGTCACATGCGGTATGGTATTGTTATCAATTTTGATGGCAATGTCGGTGATTTTACTAAATTCAGGTTCTGGGATCACGTATATTTAATCTAGTGTTACTAAATTTGTAAAGTTAAAAAAAAACGCTGTTGATGCGATATTCATCATTCAGCGTTTTTTTTATGACTACGTATTTTTACTTTGGGCAGTTAGTCCTGGGACATATTATGAACGTCTATATTACTCAATTCTGTTTTAGAACGTGATGACGATTTCGCTTTTTCATTACGGTCATTATTTACACGATCTAGATAAACTTGATTCACATCACCTGTGATGTACTTGCCATCAAATACTGACGTTTCAAATTGTTCCACAGCAGGATTTTCTAATTTTACCGCATCCACTAAATCATCAATATCTTGGAAAATTAAACCATCAGCTTGAATCAGTTCGCTAATTTGTTCAATTTCACGACCATAAGCAATGAGTTCGTGCGGTGATGGCATATCAATTCCATACACATTAGGGAAACGAATCTCTGGTGCGGCAGAAGCAAAATAGACTTTCTTCGCACCTGACTCTCGCGCCATTTCAATAATTTGTCCTGATGTTGTACCACGTACAATCGAATCATCAACTAACAATACATTTTTGCCTTTAAACTCAGATTTAATCGCATTGAGCTTACGTCGGACAGATTGACGTCGTTGCTTTTGCCCTGGCATAATAAAGGTACGGCCAATATAACGGTTTTTAACAAATCCCTGGCGGTATGGTAAATCAAGCGTGTTGGCAATTTGCAATGCCACATCCATCGATGTTTCAGGAATAGGGATAACGACATCAATATCTTTGTCAGCCCATTCACGTTTAATCTTATCACCTAATTTAGTTCCCATATTAACGCGTGAGGCGTATACAGAAATACCATCAATAAATGAATCTGGGCGTGCAAAATAGACAAACTCAAATATACAAGGTGCATGAACCGGTACTGCTGCACATTGCTGAGTAAACAACTCACCTGCTTCAGTGATATAAACGGCTTCACCAGGTAGCACATCACGAATGAACGTAAAACCAACTGCATCAAGTGCCACACTTTCAGAAGCAACCATGTACTCCATGCCAAGTTCAGATTGACGTTTGCCTAATGCTAATGGACGAATACCATTAGGATCACGAAACGCAACCATACCGTTACCAATAATCGATGCGACGACGGCGTATGCACCACGGATTTTTTGATGAACCGTTGTGACTGCTTTGAAAATTTCTTCCGGCGTAACGACCATACCATGACAAGCTTGGAGTTCATGCGCAAAAATATTCAATAAGATTTCAGAATCAGAGGTCGTATTAATATGACGACGCGCTAGTGTCACGACTTCTTCTCGTAACTCATGGGCGTTGGTTAAATTACCATTATGTGCAAAAGCAATCCCATAAGGTGAGTTAACATAGAAAGGCTGAGCCTCCGCAGAACTTGAGCTGCCAGCTGTAGGGTAACGACAGTGCGCAATACCCGTTGTCCCCAAAAGACGCTTCATATGTCTAGTATGAAATACGTCTTTGACTAACCCATTATCTTTGCGTAAATGAAAATTACCATTATCAATGGTCATAATTCCTGCGGCGTCCTGTCCGCGGTGTTGAAGCACGGTCAAACCGTCATATAAATCTTGAGCAACGGGAGCATGACCAACAATACCGACTATACCACACATGTTAAATTACCTATTTAAGCGGGTTTTAAAAAACTTGAACTACCTTGCAAGTATTCAAAGAACCATTCAATCACTATGGCAAACTCTGGGATCAATAATGAATCACTCCACCATTTAGCTTCAGAAAAAGCAGTAAAAGAATCGATGAAAAAGAGTACTGCTGAAACGATTAATACGCCACGAAGCGCACCAAAAACAATACCTAACATTCGGTCTGTACCGGATAAGCCAGTAAATTCAACTAACTGACCCACTACATAATTAAAGATGGCGCCGGCAATCATGGTTGCGACAAACAAAATACCTATGGCTGCGCCTTGGCGCCACATTTCATTTTCAATTTGGGTTAATAACAAAGCGACATTGGGATAAAAGCGGCTGGCAACATAAAACGCGGAAAACCAGATTACTAGAGATAAGGCTTCTTTCATGAATCCCCGCGCTAAACTAATCAGCGCAGAAACAACAATGATACCTATGATGGAATAGTCAACCCAATTCATATTGTTTGCATTCTGATAAACATGCCTTGTACACACGAGCTATTAATGGCGCGTATTCTATCAGATGAGTGTGTCTTTGCCATCATGATTTTCATTTAATTGTGAAAGGGGTCAAGCGCCCCTTTAACTTAGTGATTTCATTTAAATGTGGTAATGCAGTTTTGAGTTTTTCTTGCTCAATTTCTGGACCAACAAACACTTTTGTCAGTTCACCGGAAGGGGTTTGAACGGGTCGAGAAAAAGTTCGATAGCCTGCTTTTTCTAGTACATTCATCAGTTCGCGGACATTTTTTTGGTGGCGAAAACTGCCTAGTTGAACGACCCAGCCAGCTGACTCTTGCGGGTCAGCAATGAGTATTTGTGTTTGGCTTGCTAATGATGCACTTTGGTTTTGCGCTTGCATGTTTAGTTCAGATGAACGATTGCTTGTTGTCGGAATGCTCATAGTTGGTCGTGATGACTCAAGCTCAGTAGAAGGCTCATCATCCACAGCCGTTTCGAATTCAATTGATGCTGTGATTTGGGCTTGTTGGCTTAATGCCTCTACATCAACCTCACTTGGCTGCTGCATACTGAGTACTTCTGGTACTTTGGGAATACTAACTTGAATATCTTGCTTAGTTTGCTTCTTACCATCCAAGAGATCTGGTAAAAATATAACGGCTAAAGCGACAATGATCACCGTGCCTACTAATCGATTTTGTAATGCAGAATTCACTGATTAACCTTCCCTAACCTAAGCGTCAAAAATATCGTTACGCTTATAATTTGCTTGTACAGGCAAAAAAATCACTTAACGTAAAAAACGAACCAAATATTACCACTAAATCTTGTTCGTTGGCAGTGTTTATTGCATGGATCACGCCTGTGATAGGACGATCAACAGCAGTGATATGTTGCGCATCAACGTCTAAATCGGCGCTTAAACAAAGTGCGATATCGCTAGCTTTTGCTGCACGATCAATACTCACATCACAAGGATACCAATGCGTCACAATAGGAACAAAAGGCGCTAACAATCCACGAATGTCTTTGTCTTTCATTACACCACAAATCGCGAATATCCGCTGTGGTTGCATTATCTCGATGTGTTTAACTAAATATTCTGCTGCGTGTGGATTATGGGCAGCATCCAGTAAAATGGTGGGTGCCGTCGGACCGAGTGCATGTTCAGTAAACACCGTTAACCGGCCAGATAATCGTGTTAACTCAACACATTCCTGCCATTGTGTCGGTGATAACGTCCAGCCTAACTGCTCTATGACTGCGATAGCGGTAGCCACATTGGGTAGTGGAATATGGGGGAGTGTCGTACTTAAAGATAACTGCTCGGATTGGTATCGAAAGTGTTGCTGCTGAACTTGATAACTAAAATCTTTACCTGCCCACGTAGCAATGGCTTGATGTGCCTGGACCGCTTGGATAAGTGTTTCAGGAGGATCAATTTCACCAATAATAACAGGTTTATGTGCCCGCATAATGCCTGCTTTTTCTATTGCGATGAGCTCTCTGGTATCACCTAAATAAGCTTGATGATCTAAGCCTATACTCGTAATGACCGCGACATCAGAGTCGACGATATTTATCGCATCTAGGCGTCCACCCAACCCAACCTCAAGAATAACTACATCGAGCTGTTGTTGGTTTAACAACCACAAGCCTGCTAAGGTACCAAATTCAAAATACGTCAGTGACACATCACCGCGAGCTTGCTGAATCGCATAAAATGCAGCGGTATGCGCAGCATCATCAAGCAAAGCATGATTGATCCGAACACGTTCGTTATAGATGTTAATATGCGGGGAACTATACACTCCCACGGAACGCTTAGATAACATAGCTGCTTGTTCAATAAAGGCACACGTTGTGCCCTTACCATTTGTTCCTGCAACAGTAATAACCGTCGCAGACGACCAATCTAATGCCATACGCGCATAAACTTGTTGCACTCGCCCTAAGCCCATATCGATCCCGACAGGATGTATGGACTCAAGATAAGCCAGCCAATCGTCTAACGATGAATCAGCAGTCAAAGGCATCAATATTATTTATCACCAGCTTGGTCTACTGGAAAATCAGTAGGTTGAACGACGACTTCATGAGCAACGGTTTCTAATATTTCAGGCACAATATGCATATGGTGTAATTTTGATAATATGCTGAACAAAGTATCGCGCATATCACGACGATCGACAATCATATCAATCGCCCCTTTTTCAAGTAAGAACTCACTGCGTTGGAACCCTTCAGGTAAGGTTTCACGAACCGTTTGTTCAATGACGCGAGGACCAGCAAAACCGATTAATGCTTTTGGCTCTGCAACATTCACATCACCGAGCATCGCTAAACTGGCCGATACCCCACCCATTGTAGGGTCGGTTAAGACTGATATATACGGTAAGCCTGCTTGGCTCATTTTTGCTAAGGCTGCAGATGTTTTAGCCATTTGCATCAATGATAGCAACGCCTCTTGCATCCGAGCACCGCCACTAGCTGAAAAACAAATAAGAGGTCGTTTTTCTTCTAGACAGGCGTTTACTGCTGCGACAAAGCGCGCACCAACAACCGAGGCCATTGACCCACCGAGAAAGGCAAATTCAAAGTTGGCAACTACGATAGGCATCCCCTTAAGGCTACCTTTAACCACGATGATGGCATCTTTTTCATTGGTCGCTTTATGTGCAGCAGACAGACGGTCTTTGTAGCGTTTGGAGTCTTTAAACTTCAAAATATCTTGTGGTTCAAATTCACTACCTAATTCTTCACGTCCATCAGGATCTAAGAAACTATTAATCCGGGCACGCGCACCAATACGCATGTGATGGTCACATTTTGGGCACACTTCGAGTAATTTTTCTAATTCACTACGATACAATACCGAGTCACACGAACCACATTTTGTCCATATGCCTTCTGGAACATTACTTTTTTCTGATGATTGGGTACGTGGGAGAATTTTTTCAATCCAGCTCATTGCTATTATATCCTGTTGGTATTGACTACTTATAAGTGGAATTAAACCACATAATCCTGATTTTACGAAAGATTAACTGGTCTAAGAAGTTCGAATTACTCAATATTGGGTAAATTTAAAAATGTCGGGCCGAGTGGACTTTTCGGTAAGTCATAGCCAGGATAGTCAACATCAATAAAATATAGACCATTGGGTTTTGCCGTCATCCCCCCTTTGGTGCGATCTTTAGCGGCTAATAGTTCAGCAAACCAATATTCTGACTGCTCTCCTGAACCAACTAACATCAACGATCCAGCGATATTACGAACCATATGATGTAAAAACGCATTGGCTTTAATATCGATAATGACATATTCAGCAACACGGCTAACATGGATATGATGAATATTACGCGATGCGGTTTTAGCTTGGCACAGCGCCGCTCGAAAAGAAGTAAAGTCATGTTCACCTACTAAGACCTGAGCAGCATCGTGCATTTTTTGAGCATCTAAAGGCATGTAACAATGCGTTAATCCTTTTGCTAATATCGCTGGAGGGACTCGGTGGTTGTATATGACATAACGGTAACGTCTCGCGGTAGCACTAAAACGTGCATGAAAATCATCTGGTACCGTGACGGCCCATTTAACCGCAACTGAATCAGGTGTTTTCGTGGTTAACCCAAGGGTCCAGGCTTTTTCATCGCGCTTTGCCGTCGTTTTAAAATTGACGATTTGATACGTGGCATGGACACCAGCGTCAGTGCGACCGGAACAAATCACTTTGATGGGTTCATCGGCAATATAGCTCGCAGCTTTTTCTACTGCTTGTTGTACTGTTGACACATTATCTTGGCGTTGCCAGCCATAAAAATCAGCACCGTAGTATTCTACAGCCATCGCAATATTAGTTGTTGTCATTATAAATTTTCGAGTTGCTCTAGTATGTGTTTGGCTTCATCTTGTTGCTCGCTAGAGCCTTTAGCCAATACTTTTTTAAGTAATTTTTGTGCTTCACGTATTTCATCTATTTCAATATACGCTCGTGCCAAGTCTAAATCAGAAGAAAAAGCATCATCAATGGTTATATCTTCATCGCTCACCGGTTGCGGCATGCCTTCTAAATTTTTCAGTAAATCAATGTCTGGCTCTTCCGTTAATTCGCTACTGATATCATCCAGCAGTGCATCAACATCAATAAAATCATGCGTATTATCAATGATTTTTTGAGTAACATCATTGGCCGCTAAAACTTGCTGTAAATCGTCATCTATTCCTTTAGTATTGATTTCAGGCTCGTCTTCAGCGTTATTTTCGAGCGATTGTAATAGCTCGTCAAAATCTGTATTTTCTAAGTCGTCGAGGTCTGATTCATCATTCTCATGGAGCATCCAGCCACCTATATCAGGAAGATCATCCAATAACGACACCGCCATTTTAGACATAGGCTCTGGCTCTGGCTCTGGCTCTGGCTCTGCGGATAGTGTGTCATTAGCAGGACTAATGACATCATTTATTGCAGATAAATCCGCATCATTTAATAATTCTTCAAGGACATCTTCGGTAAGCGCATCTTGCATGTCCATTTCAGCGTTTAATTCGTCAATATCATTGGAAACATCAATGGCTTCGACTAGCGCATCGCCATCATCAACGCGTTCTGAGGCTGTCTCTAAATCACCCGAACCAAACAATTCATCCAATGCACTTTGAGCGAGTTCATCCGATGATTCTTCACTCAACAGATCATCCGTTATTAATTCATCAACGGCCGTCGTATCAGTATTTGTAAACAAGCTATCCGCTGGCACTTCGAGATCGGCTTCAGACAACTCAATGATATCTGGTGCAGCGTCCACGACACCATTAACCGGTTCCTCAGGTACAACATCGCTCAGCTTAGGTGTCCGTGCAAACAACCACATTCCTAATGCAATCAGCGCAGCGAGGACAATACCAGAGAGCAAAGCAATCATTACCATTGGCTCTTTTAAGAGTGCCTTAATATCACTGAAAAATGTACTTTGTGATTCAGGTTTATTGCGCAAATTCGCTTTTTGTAATAGTGCATATAACTGAGCTTGTAATTCTGCTTGCGCATCGAGTTGTTCTTGTACATCACCATCAACTCTATTAGATAGTGATGTGAGTTGTTGCGATACCTGTTGTAATTGCTCTGACAATAATTCATTTTCATCAAGTAGCACTTGAATTGTTTCAAGTGATACGGCGTATTGGTTTTTTAATTCATTAAGTATCTGTAACTCATTTGATGTTAACGTCACTGGATTTAACGCTACAGAGGTTGATTTAGCTTTAGGTGTGGATACCACAGTTGAGTTTTTATTCGAGTTGTCACTCGGGCTTTCGGTCGGGCTTTCTGTCGGATCAATGTAGCCAACCGCATCCTCATCACCTTCAATTTTGGTCCGCGCCATATCCAAATTGATGGCCGCCACAAAATTTGGTGATGGCAATTCAAGCATCGCATTATCAAGCAGTTGGTTGACGTTGTTATCTTTAAATGCCTTTGGATTAAGGACATATATGCCGTACATCACTGGATACAATGATGCTGGGCGGTCAGCTGCAAATTCGGACGAGTTACGATAATCTCGTGCAATACGCCACAACGTATCATTAGTGCTGACAGGACCGAAAATCACATCACTAATTTCAGCCGTGCTTTGACTGCCGGTTTCGCCTCGTAATTGCACGCGTTGAAATTCGCCAGCCACAACCAAAGCACTTCCAAATATGGAAGAAACAATTAACAGGATGAACGCAATTTTCTTCATGCATATTCCAAATGTCGTTAGCCTAATCATAAGGTTATCGGCTAAACTTTTGAATAAAAAAGTATTATTAAACAATAACATAAAAGCCCGTTTGAAACGAGCTTTTATGTTACGTCGAAATTGCAGGGTGGCTTACAAAAAATCTTTAATCAATGTTTCTGCAATTTGTACGCTATTGGTCGCCGCACCTTTACGAATATTATCAGATACAACCCACATGTTAATCCCATTTGGATGAGAAATGTCGTTACGAACACGACCAACATGTGTCAAATCATTACCACTAGCACTGCAAACTTGAGTCGGGAATTCTTCACGATCGTCATACAACTTAACACCTGGGGCTGCAGCTAATAATGCTTTCACTTCTTGTGCATCAATCGGCGAACGCGTTTCAATATGGATTGCTTCACCATGACCATAAAATACAGGGACACGTACCGCAGTTGGGTTGACCAAAATAGTATCATCACCCAGTATTTTTCGTGTTTCCCACACCATTTTCATTTCTTCTTTGGTGTAGTCGTTATCCATAAATGCATCAATCTGCGGGATCACGTTAAACGCGATTTGACGTGAAAAACTGCCTTTTTGTACTTCACGCGCATTTAATAAATCAGCAGTCTGAGTCGCTAGACCTTCCATCGCTTCTTTACCCGCACCGGAGACTGATTGATACGTGCATACGTTAATCCGCTCAATACCCACTGCATCATGAATCGGCTTCAGCGCCACCATCATTTGAATAGTAGAGCAATTAGGGTTAGCGATGATGTTACGGTTTCTAAAATCTGCTAACGCATGTGCATTTACTTCTGGCACCACTAATGGAATATCATGTTCATATCGAAAGTGAGAGGTATTATCAATCACGATACAGCCGGCTTCAGCTGCAATTGGTGCAAACTTTTCTGATACACTACCACCAGCAGAGAAAAAACCAAATTCAGCTTGAGACCAGTCAAAAGTATCCGCATCTAATACTTCAATTTCTTTACCCTTAAAATTAATCGTGCCACCGGCTGAACGGCTTGAGGCTAGAGGAAATAATTGATTGATGGGAAATTTACGCTCTGCAAGTATATCCATCATTGTTTGACCTACAAGGCCAGTCGCGCCTAAAACGGCAACATTAAATGCTTGTGACATGGTAAAAAGTAATCCTTAAAACAGGTTATAGCGCAATGGCATTAAAGCCTAGCGCGGACAAAATTAGCTGTGTTGGTTGATGCGTACATGTGATCTGTAAGGTATCAAATTCTCGACGAATTGACGCATCAAGTTGATACTTAGGATCACGGTATTGCTTACGCAGCAGCGCGAAACAATCGGATTGTGACATGTTCGTCACAAATTGGCTATGATCATATGCTATATCATATACCGTACCGACTAATATACTAAGCGATTCAATGGTTAAACACTCATCGGAGCACACTATTTGCAGGGTTGGTTCAGGTAAAAACTCGTGCATTTTATGTACCACAGGCTGATTAACTTGCTGCGCTAACCACTCATACAGCATAAATGTGCCCCGTGTTTTTCCTTCAAGGCTATGTCCTGCAATATGTGGCGTCGCAAACAAACAATGTGCAATTAGAGGCTTGAGAATAGTCGGTTCATGCTCCCACACATCTAAGATTAATGTAGGGGCTAATTGTTGTTCTGCCAATCGCAATAATGCTTGATTATCGATGACCTCTCCTCGACCAGCATTGAGTAAAATTTGTCTTGGCGAAAGCTGTGTTAATACTGCTTCATTAAATAAATGCAATGTGGGATGTGCACCCGTTTTTACTAAAGGCGCATGTAAACAAATGATATCACATTGCAATATTGCTGTTAAATCACCCCACTGTGGTTGTGCTTCTGCTTCAGCTCGAGGAGGGTCGTATGCATGTACCGTCATACCCAGCGCATTAAATTTAGCAAGTACACGACGTCCAACCTGCCCTAACCCCACAATCCCTACCGTAAAGCCTGATAATACCTCAAACGAATCCGATAATAGAATATCACCGCGCGCCAATAACGCATGTAAGATACCTGCCAGTGCATATTCGGCAACCGATTCCGCATTACAACCTGCAGCGACATAGGTGGCAATATCTGCGCTAGCTAGCGCATCGAGATCTAAATGATTATAGCCAGCCGTCGCGGTTGCTAAATATTGGCATTGGGTTAATTGCTCTACCCGTTGAGCATTAATTTTAGTCGTAGAGCGCAACATTAACGCATTGACGTTGCGTAAATCATTTTCACAAATAGTTTGATGATTAAAGGCTTGCGCTTGTCCTAACGATGGGAACACGTCAGCGGCAAACGGCATATTATCATCATATAAAATATTCACGTCCAACACTCCAATAAGGCCTTAGTCACGGCTTCAGGCGCTTCAATCTGAGGGTAATGCCCAACATCAAACGCAAATGTCTTAGCATTAGGTAACAGGCGGATAAATTCATCAAGCATGTGCTGACCGGAAATAGGATCATGTATACCATTAATGAATGCTAATGGGATCTTACTGTTTACTAAGGCATCTTGCCAGCGTTGTGCAAATACTGCACGCTCATCAATATATCGCAACACACTGGGGATCACGCGACGACCATCATGCAATAATAGCAATTGCCAAAGATCATCGATTAATGTGGGACTAGGCGGAGTATTAGGGCCAAATATACTCATAAAACTCTGATGTAACGTGCGCTTACTCATCAACTTAGCGACAATAGGACCAAGTGAGGATTTAAGTAGTTTTTGAGTGAATAACGGTTTATGTAATGCGGCAAATAAACCACCATTTAAAAATGTGACTGACTGAAGCTCAACAGGGAGCGCAACATCTAGGTCGGGCTGTTGCTCATTGACTGAAGTACGCGATTGACTGCGCGCGACTAATTCTTGTGCCACCGACACGCCATAATCATGAGCAACCACATGACAAGCTTCAATACCGATGGCTTTCATATGTTCAAGTAATACGCATACTGCATCGGTTTGTTGTTGCAGAGTGTATTGATGTGGGTAAGGTTTATCCGAGATGCCAAAGCCCAAAAAATCCAGACCCATACAGAGATGAGAATGCCGCAAAGCTTGCCATTGATGATGCCAATCATAACTGGCACTGGGAAATCCATGTAAAAAAAGCACGACGGGTTTATCAATAACGACAGGTTTGTCATGAGAGGAATCAACCAGCAGCGGTACAGGGCTAAAACAGCCAATATGCCACTGCTCAAATTTAATATATTGCGCTTGAGCTTGATAATCCCGAAGAGCAATATGGCTCATTAGGCTCTAAATCCAGGGTAATCACGATCTAATTTACGCAAAATACCAGGCCATGCAAGTTGCCCACCTGATGATTTTAACACCATTTTGGCTTGAGCTTGGATCCCTGCCAGTATAGCATCTGGTACGTTAATCAGATTTTGTCCGGTGCCTTGCGCCATGAGTTGTACTTCAGCAGCTCGCTGCATAATGTACATAAACAAAAACGCATCAGGAATGGTCGACGCGCACGTTAATAAACCATGATTGCGTAAGATAAAGAAATTTTTATCACCTAAATCTGATACTAGACGCTGCTTTTCATCCGAATTAAGCGAAACCCCTTCATAATCATGGTAAGCCAATGAACTTAATGGAAACAATGAGGCTTGCGAGAACGCTTCCATTCCCTTTTCTAAGATGGATACTGCAACGCCTTCATTGGTGTGTAGGTGCAAGACACAATGCGCATCATCGCGGGCACCATGCACGGCTGAATGAATATTAAAACCTGCGGGATTGATTTCGTAATCACTGTCGAGGACTTTGTTACCATCCAAATCAACTTTGACTAGACTCGATGCCGTCACTTCTTCAAACATCATCCCATAAGGATTAATTAAAAAATGAGCATCAGGTCCTGGGACTCGCGCAGAAATATGCGTAAAAATTAAATCGTCCCAACCATAATGTGCCACCATGCGATAGCAAGCTGCAAGATCAACGCGCGTTGCCCATTCTTCTTTAGAAACAAGGTCTTGTACTGGTTTACTCATTGGCCACTCTTTTTATACAGAATAATAATATTAATAATTTAACGTAATACTTGTACAAAGCCAATATT
>JAQXDG010000178.1 GCA_029251505.1 Glaciecola sp.
CCGTTCGAGTCGGGGAGGGGGAGCCAGGTTCATCGAGTGTAAGGTATGCGTTTCCCCCTTAGCTCAGCTGGTTAGAGCGACGGACTGTTAATCCGCAGGTCCCCCGTTCGAGTCGGGGAGGGGGAGCCATCTTCATTGGCTCACGCACAAACTTTACACCTAATCTTATTAATATCCTAGTTTCACCCTCTAATCATACTTTATCCATTGTTTCTTAAGCCATTTCATCAGATAATGCTTTTTGTTGTTTACAACATTATTTTTCTTAACACATTTTCATGAATGATACCCAATAATTATGCTTACTGAATTTATCCTATTGTTGATAAGTACCGTGCTGGTGAACAATTTCGTGCTAGTTCAATTTCTTGGTCTATGCCCTTTTATGGGAGTGTCAGGCAAATTAGAAACGGCTATCGGCATGTCAATGGCCACGACCTTCGTACTTACGCTAGCCTCGGTGTGCAGTTATCTTATAGAGACCTATTTACTAGCCGCATTCGGATTAGAATATTTACGTACGTTAAGTTTTATTTTAGTCATTGCGGTTGTGGTGCAGTTTACAGAAATGGTTGTGCAAAAGACCAGCCCTACTCTGTACCGTTTACTCGGCATATTCTTGCCGTTGATTACGACTAACTGTGCAGTACTTGGTGTCGCTTTATTAAATATAAAAGAGCAACACTCTTTAATGGAGTCGGCTATATATGGATTTGGCGCTGCGGTTGGGTTTTCCTTAGTATTGATTTTGTTTTCAGCCATGCGTGAACGGCTTGCCGCAGCAGATGTACCTTCGCCATTTAAAGGTGCGTCCATTGCAATGATCACTGCCGGTTTAATGTCATTAGCCTTTATGGGCTTTACTGGCTTGGTAAAACTCTAATGACCTTACTCACTGCTCTTCTTATTATTGGTACCTTAGCGCTCATATTCGGTGCGATTTTGGGGTATTCCGCGATTAAATTTAAAGTTGAAGCCGACCCGCTCGTCGAACAAATCGATGCGCTGCTACCTCAAACTCAATGTGGTCAATGTGGTTACCCAGGTTGTAAACCTTACGCTCAAGCGATTGCAAACGGAGACGAAATTAATAAATGTCCCCCAGGTGGCGATGCAACGATTAAAAAACTAGCTGATTTAATGGGGGTTGAACCCAAACCATTAGATGGCAATCACGGTGTTGAGGATGTCAAAAAAGTTGCCTATATCCGTGAAGCTGAATGCATTGGCTGCACTAAGTGTATCCAAGCCTGCCCTGTCGATGCCATTATTGGTGCATCAAAACAAATGCATACGGTGATTATCGATGAATGTACCGGCTGTGATCTCTGTGTCGCACCCTGCCCCGTTGATTGCATAGATATGGTGCCAGTAAAACCGACACCACAAACTTGGCAGTGGGAATTAGGAAAAGGGGTCGGTGACATCCCAATCAAACAGGTACTGTGATGGTTAATAAATATATGATTGATGCTGAACATGTTGTCGCCCAATTAAACCAAGGTAGACTATTTGATTTTTCTGGCGGTGTTCACCCGCCACAACAAAAATCGTTATCCAACACGACTCCAATCAATACGATTCAAGAGCCGCCTGTATTGTATATCCCCATTAAACAGCATATTGGTACCCAAGGTAACATCTGTGTTGTTGTCGGTCAGCATGTCGCTAAGGGAGAGGCGTTAACGCAATCAAGTAATCCATTTTCCGTGCCCGTGCATGCATCGACCTCCGGTATCATTAAAGCGATCACTCAGCACCCGAGTGCGCATCCTTCAGGTATTCCTGAAATGACCATTACCCTTGAGCCTGATGGCCAAGCACAATGGCAATTAATGCCATTACTAACCGACTACACTAAGGTCGAGCAGGTTGTGCTGCTCGAGCGCATTTGCCAAGCTGGCATAACCGGTCTCGGCGGAGCCGGGTTTCCTACGCATCTAAAAAGTAATCCACAAAAACCCGTTGAATGTTTAATCATCAATGGGGTTGAGTGTGAGCCATACATTAGTAGCGATGATCGCATCATGCGCGAACATGCGTGGCAAATTAAACAAGGGATTGATATTTTACGCCATATCGTGAAGCCCAAACAGATTATTATTGCTGTCGAAGACAATAAGCCCCAAGCTCTTGATGCGTTGAAAACCGCCTGTTTAGAAGACAATGGCATTACCATTACGAGTGTGCCTACTAAATATCCATCCGGTGGCGAAAAGCAACTGATCCAAATACTCACGGGTGAAGAAGTCCCACATGATGGTTTACCGATTGATATTGGCTGTTTGATGTATAACGTAGGTACCTGTTTTGCAATTGCTGATGCCGTTTTACACGGTAAAGCGTTGGTTCAACGTGTCGTGACACTGACCGGTCAAGCTTTGGCTCAGCCGCAAAATGTGTGGGCATTACTTGGCACACCCATTAGTCATTTACTCGACATAGCTCATTATGACCCGAGTAAACAGTTGGTAAAAAAAGTCATTATGGGCGGACCTATGATGGGGTTTACTGCAGTGAACGATACGGTTCCTGTGGTTAAAATCACTAATTGCTTGTTGGTTCCAGACAAACAAGAACTCCCTGACATCGAAGATGAACGTGCTTGTATACGTTGTGGTTTATGTGCTGAAGCATGTCCAGCTGGTTTATTACCACAACAGTTATTTTGGCATAGTAAAGCCAAAGAATACGACAAAGCCCAAGCTTATAATCTCGATGCGTGTATTGAATGCGGTGCGTGTGCCTATGTGTGTCCATCAGAAATTCCGTTGGTACATTACTATCGTAAAGCTAAAACAGATATAAAACATATTGCCCTAGAAAAAGAAAAATCTGAAAAAGCGCGGGAACGGTTTGAGACGCGCCAAGCGCGTCTATTAGCCGACAAACAAGCCCGTGAAGAAAAACATCGTCTAGCTGCTGAGGCACGCAAAAAGACCATGGATAATAAAGGCAATGACGCCAAGGATAAAATTGCTGCGGCACTAGCGCGTGCGAAAGCTAAGCGTGCTGCTGCGCAAAACAACCCACCTACTGATTCGGATAAATAATTTCATGCAGTTTTCGTTATCAAGTTCACCTCATAACCGTGTTCGTCGTGATACGGGTCAAGTCATGCGAATGGTTTGTTATGCCTGTATTCCTGGTGTGCTAGCACAAACTTGGTTTTTTGGTTGGGGCACCATCATTCAAATTACTCTTGCAATGCTTACTGCGGTTGTTACTGAAGCGACGATATTAGAACTGCGTAAGAAAAACGTATCACGTGGGATCCGTGATTATTCTGCGGTGTTAACTGCGCTGTTACTGGGTATTTGTTTACCGCCGTTGGCACCTTGGTGGTTAGTGGTCATTGGTACCTTTTTCTCTATCGCTATCGTCAAACAGCTTTATGGTGGATTGGGTTTTAATATGTTCAATCCTGCCATGACAGGCTATGTGGTGTTATTGATATCATTTCCTATCTCCATGTCAGCTTGGCTGCCAGTGCAAACTATGGCGCAAACGTCATTTGGATTGTTTGATGCTTTAAGTTTGATTTTCACCGGCTTCACCCAAACCGGATATAACTTAGCACAATTACAATTAGGGATTGATGGCATCACCCAAGCAACCCCGCTAGATGCTGTGCGTACGGGCTTACTTAGCGGAATGACTTACTCTGAAACCTTAAGCGCAACTATTTTTAGCTCCGATTGGGGTTGGTCATATGGTTGGAGTAATGTTGCCCTCGCCTATTTATTCGGTGGTTTGGTGTTATTACAGCAACGGATCATTAATTGGCAAATGCCATTTAGTATGCTGCTTGGTGTGATCTTAACCGCAGGATTTTTAAGCATGCTCGCACCCGATCAAACTGGCTCAATTATCTATCATTTGTTTTCTGGGGCTGTCATGTTCGGCGCATTTTTTATCGTGACCGATCCTGTTTCTGGCTCAACAACGGACAAAGGACGTATTATTTTTGGGCTTCTCATCGGATTTTGGACAGTTATCATTCGCACATATGGCGGTTACCCGGATGCGGTCGCTTTTGCTGTCGTAATTATGAATATTGCAGTCCCATTAATTGACTACTACACACAACCTCGTGTTTATGGGCATAAATCATGAATTCTGATTCAATAACTAACACGAAAAAAAACGCGTTAATATTAGGGGCATTTGCACTAGTTACTACGCTATTAATTGCCATTACCTATCTTGGCACCAAAGACACCATAGCCGAACAACAACAACGCATGCTGTTACGTGTCATAAATGATGTTGTACCTAGTGGTAGCTTTAGTAACGATATCCAGCATGATTGCGCGGCATTACCGATAGACTCACAGTTAGGCGATGGCACGGATTTAAAAGCTTATAGAGGCTTCAGTGATACAGTGACTGGAGTGACCATAAATAATTCACAAACGTCGCTTACCAGCGTGGCTATAGAAACCATTGCGCCTGACGGTTACAGTGGTGATATTCGTTTGATCATAGGGATTTCTGGTCAATATTTACGTACAGTCACAGGTGTACGCGTGCTCGATCATAAAGAAACCCCAGGGTTGGGTGATAAAATTGATTTACGGATTAATGATTGGATATTAAGTTTTAACCAACAAACCTATGTACCTGGACGCGAAGATAATTGGGCAGTGAAAAAAGACGGTGGCCAATTTGATGCGTTTACCGGTGCAACGATTACGCCTAGAGCTGTTGTCAATGCCGTATTAAACGCCGTGCTCTATGTTCAAACTCATCAACGTGATATTGCCCTAGCACCAAATCAATGCGCATTGATCCAGCAACTGGACGAATCCGAGACACTAGGAGAGGAGCATGAATGAGTTTAAAGAGCTAACTTGGCAAGGATTGTGGAATAACAACCCAGCCTTGGTACAATTATTAGGACTTTGCCCTTTACTCGCGGTGACGACTACAGCGATTAATGGTCTTGGTTTAGGCTTAGCGACATTATTGGTCTTGGTTGGCTCTAATATTACGGTGTCATTGGTACGTAACTTCGTCCCCAATGAAATCCGAATTCCGATTTTTGTCATGGTTATCGCTGCCTTTGTGACGATCGTACAATTAGTCATGAATGCTTATACCTATGAGCTGTATCTTGCTTTGGGGATTTTTATCCCTTTGATAGTCACTAACTGTGCCATTATCGGCCGAGCTGAGGCGTATGCCTCCAAAAACCCGGTCAAAGAATCTGCTTATGATGGTTTTATCATGGGTGCGGGATTTGCATTGGTCTTAGTATTTTTAGGTGGAATGCGTGAGTTAATTGGTAGTGGCAGTCTCTTTAGTGGTGCCGATTTATTACTAGGCGCGTGGGCTGTTGATTTGAAAATCCAGCTGTTTACGCCAGAGCAACCATTTTTATTAGCGATACTTCCTCCCGGTGCGTTTATCGGCATGGGTCTGATTATAGCGCTTAAAAATATTATGGATACGCGTATGGCACGTTGGTTTGCCCCGAAAAAAGAAAAAGTGGTTGCCCGAGCTCGCGTAACGACTGAAGCGAGTTAACTCAGGATTGTCTTATGAATAACGCTAAACGTCGCGAGATCCTTACTCGCTTACGTAACGAAAATCCTCATCCAAAAACAGAGCTCAATTATAGCTCACCATTTGAATTACTTGTCGCAGTCACACTCTCTGCACAAGCTACCGATGTTGGCGTAAATAAAGCCACAGATAAATTATTTCCCGTCGCGAATACACCTGAAGCAATCTATGCCTTAGGCGTTGATGGGCTAAAAAGCTATATCAAAACCATTGGTTTGTTTAACAGCAAGGCGGAGAATGTTCACAAAGCCTGTAAAATGTTGATTGATTTACATGGCTCTGTTGTTCCAGAAAATCGTGAGGCCCTAGAAGCGTTACCTGGCGTAGGTCGTAAAACAGCCAACGTTGTATTAAATACCGCGTTTGGCTGGCCTGTCATAGCGGTAGACACGCATATTTACCGTGTAAGCAACCGTACTAAACTCGCCATGGGTAAAACTGTCGAAAAAGTCGAAGAAAAACTGATAAAAGTCATCCCCGCAGAGTTTAAAGTGGATGTGCATCATTGGTTGATCTTGCACGGACGCTATACCTGTATTGCGCGCAAGCCTCGCTGCGGCTCGTGCATGATCGAAGATTTGTGTGAGTTTAAAGACAAGATTGATGAATAATGAAACAAAACTTAGTGACCTGCATATCAAGCTGCCCTTGACTAATACGCCAACTGACTTTAACTTCTCCTTGCGGTGTTTTGTAACTACCTGAGGCATTATCTAAACGTTGATTAAATTGCGGTTCGATATTAATTTCTTTAAAACCCGGGTTTGCCGCATTTATCCCTAAAATACCTTCATAAAACCATTTAGCGACTGCGCCATAAGCGTAATGATTAAGAGAGTTCATCTTCTCTTTGCTAAAACCATCTTTTAGTGGATATGAATTCCAGCGCTCCCACGTGGTGGTTGCACCGTTATTAATAGAGTGAAACCGTTTCACCCGTTTCAGGGTGACGGATCCATTGACCTTACCAGTCTTGATTAGACAATAAGCCTAACTCAATTGTTGCTAGTTCACTCCATTTTTAAACGCTGTCTGTTTCATCCCAAATACGCACTCGCCAGTAGACTTGTTGACGAGACAACAGGGAACTACCTTGATATTTGACCCATGCGTTAGTTGACGATACTTGTTTTTGGCTATCCCATAAGTCTGCGTTTTCAATGTTTGCAGCAGATGATGCCACTTGAATTTAAAATGCTTGTTGAAATTGGTAAGCCGCTGTTGGCGAGACTTGCCAAGAAAAACGAGGCATTGATTCATAATAACCAATGGGGTTAACAAACCCTTCGCCCACTTTTAAGGCGATTGGCGCTTTGCCACTTGCGCTATCATTTGCTGAATCACCTGACTGAAGAGTACAAGCGGTCAGTAGTGTTAAAACGACAAATACAGTCGCAATGTGTAAATACTTTTTCTTGCAGCAGCGCATTTTATTGCCTATTTATTAAGAGGTGCGAGTTCAGACATTGGACGGGTAATTGCGCCATTGTCCCCAAGCAAATACATGTTATGCCATTGTTGTCCTTTTATCTTTTCGGCCACAATGATCCTAGCATCAGGGTGAGCATGACTTATTTTTGCTGTTACTGACCAGGTTGCATTGGGTCGACGTAATAATTCTTGTTTTTTAACAAACGATTGTTGCTTACCTTCATTGGTAAATGTGCCAATAACGCCGTCTTTGCCATCTTGATACCCTAACAAAAAGGTCACGTTTCCCGAGGCTTTATCGATGAAAAAATCGCCGCGTGTATCGGTGTTTTTCTGATTTGACACTATATCGACAGGTTTAGCTGCTGACCATTTTTCACCATTCCATTGAAAGTAATGTGTTTGTTTAGGGCCGCCGGTATTCCGACCTAAGTCTTTACCTATATTTAATGCAATATGCGGAAAGCCGTTGCTATCCAGATGAGATGAACCATTAAAAGTCCAATCTTTACCTGTGCGGGCCACCAATGT
>JAQXDG010000193.1 GCA_029251505.1 Glaciecola sp.
ACCTTGGCAAGGTTGTGCTCTACCAGCTGAGCTATTCCCGCTTTGTCTTTAGAGAAATGGCCTCTCTCTGAAGAAGTGCGTGCATTGTACCTTCCAGATAAAAACTGTCAACAGTAAAAATCACTTTTTTTTAAGTTTGATGCTAAATAATGATTGAATGCATTATATTTACACAATTCGCGCATTTAATCAGCGCTATTTAGCACTTTTCAATGCAGGCACAGCTGCTGCAGTATAGAGCCACATTGACCACAACGATAAAATAGTGGCTGCGTACAGTAAAATATATCCTAAACTCACCCAAAAAATTCGAAAGTCTAAAAAGTATTCCATCCCTGAAAGTAAGCCTATTAAGGCAAGCATTTGAGCGGTTGTCTTACATTTACCGATGAAACTCACTTTTACATTACTACTTAAGCCCATCTGCCCCATCCATTCGCGTAATGACGACACATATACTTCACGAGATAATAAAATAATCGCAGGGATCGTTATCCACAACGTTTGATATGTGTGAGTAATCATAATTAATGCGGTAGCGACAATTAACTTATCTGCGACAGGATCCAAAAACGCGCCAAATGCACTACTTTGTTTTAACTTTCGAGCTAAGTAGCCATCAAACCAATCGGTAATGGCAGCCAACCAAAAAATAAATGCACCCGCTTCATGTGCCCAGCGCCAATCAAGAAAATATACAACGACAAAAACAGGTATAAGGACGACGCGAAACATGGTGATAAGGTTAGGTAAAGTATACATATACTACTTATTAAGGTTAGGTATGTAGGTGATCATATATGATTTCAGCCAGTTGAGCACTAATTCCCGGTACTTTTTGTATTTCATCTTGACTCGCTTTTTTCAGACCTTGTAATCCGCCCATGTACTTTAATAGTGCTTGACGTCGTTTGCCCCCTACCCCAGGAATAGATTCTAAGGTAGACGTTGTTTTTATCTTTTGGCGACGATTGCGATGTCCTGCTATGGCAAAACGATGGGATTCATCTCGAATATGTTGAATCAAATGTAAGCCCGGTTGGTCAGGATTCATTGGAATAATTTCGTGTGAGCCAGCCATGATTAATGTTTCAAGTCCGGCTTTACGACTTGTGCCTTTGGCTACCCCTATTAATAACGGTTTTTTAGCATACGGCCATTTTTCAAAATGGGCTTCTGCTTGGCCTAGTTGACCCTTACCACCATCAATAAACACGATATCAGGGATTTTATCTTCATCTTGTTGCGTGTATTTGTAGCGACGCGCTAATACTTGTGCCATCGCGGCATAGTCATCCCCGCCCGTGATACCTTCAATATTATACAGACGATAATCAGACTTTATCGGTCCATCACGATTAAATACCACACATGAAGCTACGGTTTGTTGACCCGAGGTGTGTGAAATATCAAAACATTCCATTCGTTGTATTGGTTCATCCCGCTCAATCACAGATTCAAGATCTTTATACCTAGCAAACATCGATTTTTGTTGAGTTTGTTGGCTAATCAGCGCGTTATCTGCATTTTTATTTGCTAACTCTAAATAACGGCGTTTACTGTCTCGTGCACCACTAAAGAATTTAACTTTACACTTGGCATGTTCACTGAGCGCATCTGCAACAGCATCTTGCTCCGGTAATGCTTGGGGCAGAACGATTTGTTTTGGGATCGTTTTATTCCCAGCCAAATAAAATTGCAATATAAAAGACTGTATCGCGTCATCAATTCCTAAAATTGTTGGGATTTTTGGAAAAAATGATTTTGCACCCAATAACTTGCCATCACGCACAAACATAACTTGAACACATGCACCGCCATGTTTATATGCAAATCCGAAAACATCCATTTCCTCTTGTGCACCACTCACCCATTGTTGTTCTTGCACCTTACGTAATGCACCAATTTGATCGCGTATTTTGGCAGCTTGTTCAAAGCGTAAATCAATACTAGCTTGTTCCATTTGTTTGACTAAGGTATCGATCACTTGTTGATCTTTACCCTTTAAAAAGAGCTTAGCTAACAATACTTGTTCATCATATTCTGCATCCGTTACATGCCCTTCTACACAAGGCGCACTGCAGCGTTGCATTTGATATTGTAAACACGGACGAGTTCGCGCGCGATAATAAGAATCTTCGCATTGACGGATTGGAAAAATCTTCTGAAACGTGCGTAAGCTCTCTTTCACCGCCCACATGCTAGGATAAGGCCCAAAGTATTCGCCTTTTTGCTTTTGTGGTCCGCGGTGCATAGAAATTTTAGGGTGTTTATGATCAGAGATAAAAATAAAGGGATACGATTTATCGTCTTTTAATAATACATTATAGCGTGGACGATATTTCTTGATGAAATTGTTTTCAAGGATAAACGCTTCGGTCTCACTGCTAACGACAGTCACGTCCATATTAGCAATTTGTGACACAAGTGCTTGCGTCTTGGAGTTATCGTGTTTTACTTTAAAGTAGCTCGACACGCGTTTCTTGAGATTTTTAGCTTTACCGACATAAATAACTTCTTCCTGAGTGTTATACATACGATAAACACCAGGATGGTGTGTCAGTTTTTCTAAAAACGGTTGGTAATCAAATTCTATATTCAGTGGCATTATGATTAAATATTATAACGTATCGGAAGTGATTAACTTATAGCGAAGTGCTAAGTGGGTTAATTCAACATCCGTGCTGATATCTAACTTTTCAAACATGCGGTACCGATAAGTATTGACGGTTTTAGCACTGATATTTAACGAGTTAGCGATGCCAGGAACGCGTTGCCCTTTGACTAGCATTAAGGTAATTTCTAATTCACGATCAGATAACTGCTCGAACGGATTTGAATCGTTAAAGTCCAATTTACCAATCGCGATTTGTTGAGCAATATCAGGAGAAACATATTTTTGACCCGCAGCAACTTTATGTACTGCACGAATCATTTCTTCTGGTTCAGCATCTTTAGTAATAAACCCAAATGCGCCCATTTGCATAACTTTTGCTGGAATTGGATTTTCGTTATGCATGGATAAGCAAATAACGCGTGTATTTTCAGACATGCGTACGATTTGTTTGGTCGCTTCTAATCCACCAATACCTGGCATATTCACATCCATCAAAACAATATCCGGTGCATCTTTGCGACAATAACGAATGGCATCCTCACCACTTTTTGCTTCAGCAACGACGACAAATCCTGCAACTCTTTCTAGAATTAAACGAATCCCCGAACGCACAAGCTCATGGTCATCTACGAGTAGAATTTTAACCATTTTAAATCATCCTTAATATTAATATTGTTTTCGTAAGACTTTCGCTACATCTTCTGTCATCAATCCAGCATGAAAAAAGTAACTATTGTTAGAATACTATAAGTCTTATATCACATGTAATCTATGTAATGTTATAAATGTACACATTTTTTAACACATTAGTCGAATAAAGTCGTTTTACCGCCACTATAAAATTAATCAATAATGTACGAATATGGTGTGTAATGTTAACGGCAACTTACGACAATAAATGAGAGTAATATATAGTATAGATTGTGTCACATTGTCATAAAAATGATTTTTTATGACATGCCCAACATAATAGGACAAAATGAATAGGGCAAAATGAATAGGCAAAAAAAAACCCGCTTAACCAAGCGGGTTTTCTATAAATATGGCGGATAGCGAGGGATTCGAACCCCCGGT
>JAQXDG010000005.1 GCA_029251505.1 Glaciecola sp.
ATATGAATATATGGAGCGTGCTAAAGCAAAATTGAGGTATGTTATTCCGTTAACGTTGGCGATCATTATTGTGTTGCTGTATGCGAGCTTTCGTCGGTTTGCACAAGTTGCGATGATCATAGGCACGTTGCCCTTTGCATTAATTGGGGGGATTTGGTTACTGTATTTGGAAGGGTTTAATTTTTCAGTGGCAGTCGGCGTTGGGTTTATTGCATTGGCGGGTGTAGCGGTTGAAATCGGTATTATTATGCTGACTTATTTAGATAGTAAATTTACTGAATTAGGTCATAAATTTACAAGCGAACAACTCCAACAAGCTGTGCTAACAGGCTCTGAAATGCGTATTCGACCAGTTATGATGACTTCCACTTCGATCATATTTGGTTTGTTACCAGTAATGTACGGAACAGGAACTGGCTCAGAGGTCATGAGTCGAATAGCTGCACCTATGGAGGGTGGCATGGTCAGTGCGTTAATACTGACGTTAATTGTATTGCCAGCTGTGTATTTTTTATGGAGAAAGCGGCCTGAGTTATAGGGCCGCTTCACGCTCAATGTGTTTTAGAATGGACAAAAAACCTTTAGCACCTAACTGACTAAAACGCTTATCAATGAGCCATCCAATCAATGGCATCTGGATAAAACCTTGGGATTCCCAGGTTACATGAGTGTGTTCAGCATCCACAGCGGTAAGTTTAATCGAGCCTAAAGTATGTTTAATATCGACGGGCTTTGAGGATTCAATGTGATAATCCATACGGGTAGGGCGTTCAAATACTGTGATCCGCTCCATCAATTGCAATGGACCAACGTGGACTTCGCGAAGCGCATTTAATCCATTACGTTCAGATTCACCCGTTTCAACCAAATTAGCAAACTTACACGCGTTAAAACGGTTATATGATTGGTGATCACTAATCGCTTCAAATACTGCTTCAATCGGTAAAGCAATCTGGTATTGGACATTAATATCAAACATGGAAGACCTAAGTAAATAATATTATTAAGAAAAATATCTTAACAGAAAATGCATTATGATGTCTGCTATTGAGCTCTAAATAACTGTGTTCAATTTACTACACAGAACTTAACTGCATGATTGCTAAGTTATCCAGTATCAGTTCGCGTGTTTAGCTTATCAAGTGCTCAATGCTTTGCTCAGCTTTGATCGCTGATAATTCAGAGGATGTAATCAACTCCATTCGAGAATCAAATGCTTCGTCGTGCTCTTGAATATCTATTTCTCCATCAATCACATTAAAACTAAAGATTCCATCTTCAGTAATTAATATGGCTTTTAACCGAACGACATCCAGTGCCTTTATTACGCTAATAACTTTTGCACAATCAAACCAATGTTCAGGTGACCAGCTCCAGCTACGAGAGTAAAAACCTTCACTTTGTTTTTCTTTTCGCACAATTAACTTTTCTTGAGACTCTAGCGTCATGTCATTAACACCGACCTTTGTTAAGGTTGAATTTGTTACTAGATTGAGCACTTTAAATTCTTGGAATTGAGAACGCGCTTTATGCAGCAGGGATAACATAATCGCCCCTTTATCCGCATGCGAGTGTGCCACATCACTCAGTGCTAGTTCGCTCAGATAATCAGCAAGTTGTTGTTCTTCATTACCTTGATATAAATCTGATTTTGTCAGCACTATGTGATCGGCTACTTGGAATTGTTCTTTAAATGTATCATGTTCACGCCACTTTTCATTTGCCAACTTACGGGCATCCACTAAGCACAAGGTATTTTCAAGTCGAATAATATCTTTGTAGTATTTGCTTTTGAGTGTTTGTATGACTTCTTTAGGATGGCCTAAACCCGTGGGTTCAATTAATAATCGATCTGGTTTTGCTAATGCTAATAACTGATTTAATGCAATTTGCATGGTTATTCCCGAAGTGCAGCACATACAGCCTCCAGGTACTTCACGCACGGTGATATCGTTAGTTGATAATTCATCCTTTTTGAAATATTGAGAATGAAGTATTGCAGCATCCATACCAATTTCGCCAAATTCATTGATTAGTACGGCCCAACGCTCATTTTCAGGTTTTTGTGTTAGTAAATGTTGAATTAGTGTTGTTTTACCAACACCTAAGGCACCGGTAATTATATTGGTCGGAACAGCTTCAGATATATGCAAACTTTCTCCA
>JAQXDG010000041.1 GCA_029251505.1 Glaciecola sp.
TCTCTGTTCAGTTAGGTGGTAGCGAGCTTCAGCCTGAAGAATCACAAAGCTATACGCTTGGTGCAGTTTACTCTGACGGTGATATCTTCTTAACAGTCGATTATTACAACATTGAAGTCACTGACCGTATCTCTCAGTCTGATAAAATCAACTTAACTGCTGGCGACAAAGATGTACTTCGTGCTGCTGGTGTCCCTAACGTAGATAGCTTACAGCAAGTCAGCTTCTTCACTAACGATTTTGATACTACGACTCAAGGTCTTGATGTTGTTGCTAACTACAGTGCTGATTTGTTAGATGGTGATGCGACGTTTAGCTTAGCGTATAACTGGAACGAAACTAAAGTGGATCGTTTCTCAGATATCACTGGTGCGTTCAAAGTTAAACGTCTTGAAGAAGATCTTCCTAACCACCGTGCAACATTAACGTGGGCACAGTCTTGGGAAAATGTCAGTGCATTTACTCGTGTTAACTATTACGGCGAATACCAAGGTGTTCACGTTGATTATGACGCGACTGCAATCACTGCATCTTCAGCGTTTACCGTTGATGCCGAAGTAAGCTATAACTTTACAGACAATGTTGTATTGACTGTTGGTGCACAAAACTTACTTAATAAAGAAGCTGAGCGTATTAATATTCCAGCGGCACAAGGCATTCCAAATAACAACTGGGGTGGTGTTTATTATGAAACATCTCCATACGGTTTTAATGGTCGCCTAGCCTATGCAAAACTAGCTTATAACTTCTAAGTTATTGGTTAAATAAGCATTTATGTCAATTGTGAATTGCAATTGTCGCTAAACAGCGTAAGGTCACTTAGCAATAAGTGACCTTTTTTTATGCGTTGAATTTGACTATGACCCTTTTACAACAAGCAGCACAACATTTACAAGCCAAACAATACTCTTCAGCTTCTCAATGTTACCGCCAACTTATCCAAGCGCAACCTCAGCATGGGCAAGCTTGGTACGGGTTAGGTTATATTGCACAGTGCCAACAACAATGGGCTGATGCAGTGGAATATTTGCAACAAGCGTGTCAATTTTTACCCAAACAACCAGCCCCATTACTAGGTTTAGCGAATGCGTTTAATCAAGTATTCAGTGAGACAGACGCATTAACTGTATTGGAGTATGGACAACAACAATGCCCGACTAATGAGTCGATACAATATGCGTTAACTCAGCAATATTTGATTATGGGTGATATCGATGCAGCGACTTTGTTACTGCAACAGTTATTAACCAGCACCGATGATGAGCGTTTTGGTTTTGCATGTTTGGATGCAGCCAAAATTAATGTTGAATTGTTACTTCCTATTCACCTTCAGCGAGCACAACGGTTTGTGACTGAACAGCCACAGCACAGTGCCAGTATTCGACTACATTACACGTTAGGTATGGTTGCAAAACACCAACACGATTATACCAATGCTATGTCACATTGGGATGCGGCTAATGCCTTACAGTATGCGCTATGTGATTTTACTGTCGATGATATGGCTGGGTTATTTGATGCGCTGCAAACCATTGATGTTGATTCATCACCATTAGATAATCACACAACGTCTGATGACTCACCGCTCCCCTTTTCACCGCTGACTTTCACGCCGGTGTTTATTGTCGGATTACCACGCACAGGATCGTCATTATTAGATAAGCAGGTGTGCGATTTATCTGTCTCTGCACAGCGTATAGCCAGTGTAGGCGAAGTTGATTACATTGCAACTCAATGTGCACGCATGCTCGAACAACTCACAGGCTATACCTATCCGGCATGTCTTGAGCACTTGACTGATGAATTATGTCATACCGCAAGGCAAGGTTATGTTGACGCGATTGGACAACATCGGACAGACGCTGATTATATTATTGATAAATTACCGGCCAACTTTCAATCCTTGCCGTTAATTTATCGTTTATTTCCAGAAGCAAAGGTACTGCATCTAACACGCGACTTAGCAGCGACAGCGTTGAGTATTTACAGTAATGATTTTGGTGCTGCTGAACCGTATTTTTGTAATTTGTCACAAATGCAACAATATTTTAGCCACTACACAGCTGTGATGCACCACTTTACGGCTATTTATAGTTCGAATATGCACACGTTGCGTTATGAAGACCTTGTACATGATCCACAAGGTCAAATGACATTGGTTAGCGATTATTTGGGGCTCACTGCAAAAGCGCCGAATCAGCTTGATGATGGTAATGCAGGTGTCAGTGAAATACAGACTCAAGGTGTGAATGGCGTGATCAAAACCCTCAGTTCAATTCAAGCACGGCAACCCATTTATCAATCATCTGCGCAAATACCAGAAGAATTGGCTAGTTATTTTAAGTTTAGCTAAATCACTTCAGGCTACGTTAGCGTAAATAAGCATATGTCTCTATAATGACTGCCAAGGAACAATAGCATGCCACACAATAACCAACTTATATTACTGAATCTTGCCAAAGACTTCGCTTTTGAATATCTAAACCACCTTGATACCGCGAATGTTATACCTGATACAAATGCATTAGAGTCACTTAATGTATTTGATGAAGCGCTACCGATACAGGGTAATCAGGCGACAGATACGATTACTAAACTCGCTTCAATCGGCAATAAAACCACTGTTAACTACAATACTGGCCGCTATTTTGGTTTTGTTAATGGTGGCGTTTATCCCGTCGGTATAGCCGCTCGTTGGCTGGCTGATACGTGGGACCAAAATGCAGCGTTGAACATCATGTCCCCTATTGGAGCTAAACTGGAAGAAGTCTGTGAAAATTGGGTGACAGAGTTGCTAGGCTTACCTAAACAAAGCAAGATGGGTTTGGTGACAGGAACTTCTGTTGCGACATTATGTGGTTTAGCTGCAGCACGTTATCGCCTTTATCAGCGTTTACAATGGGATGTACAAGTTAATGGTCTAATAGGTGCTCCTCGCTTACGTATTATTATGGGCAAACAAACTCACGGCACGGTCACGAAAATGGTCAGTTTGTTAGGTTTTGGCAGCGCAGCGATTGAATGGGTTGAGTGTGATGCACAAGGTCGTATGCTTGTCGATAAAATACCGCCTTTAGATAAGCAGTGCATTGTTATCTTACAAGCTGGTAATGTCTGTACCGGTGCATTTGATGATTTTAAGACGATTTGTAATACCGCAAATGCAGTCGGTGCGTGGGTACATATCGATGGTGCATTTGGTTTATGGGCAGCAGCAAGTCAACAGTTTCGCGCATTGACTCATGGAATGGAGTTAGCCGATTCTTGGTCAGTTGATGGCCACAAAACCCTAAACACACCTTATGATTGCGGATTGATTCTATGCCAAGACAGTGAAGCACTAGTCCATGCAATGCAACAAACTGGCAGTTATATCGACCTTGCTCAAGACAGTCAACGCGATGGTATGCTTTATACGCCGGATATGTCTCGACGTGCAAGAGGAATTGACTTATGGGCGGTATTGCATCATTTAGGTCAAAAAGGGGTTGCTAATTTAGTCGAAACCTTACATCAGCATGCTGTGTATTTAGCTGGTGAATTGAAAGATTCACCTATCACAGTGCTCAATGAAGTAGTGTTTAATCAAGTGATGCTCCAATGTGACTCGCCTGAGCTAACGCAAACGCTACTGGCCAAAATACAAGCTAGTGGGGTAATTTGGTGTGGAGGGGCGCAATGGCAAGGACAGCCCGTTATCCGTATTAGTATTTGTAGTTGGAAAACAACCCAAGCAGATATGGATATAACGTTAAAGACGATATTGAATTGTTTAAAAAGCTAGAGTCATTACGCTTACTAGTAACG
>JAQXDG010000048.1 GCA_029251505.1 Glaciecola sp.
CAATGGTATAGATGTGTTTGTTGATATAGGTCTACAAGTGCCCTTTTGGCATATTGTACAAGAAGCGACGTTAGTACTTTTATCCGGTCTTGGCGCGGTACTACTCATCATGCATATCAGGAATAAGTCGCAAAAGTTAAAAAATCTAGCCCAGGACTTATCTTCTGCCAATCAACAAATTACATCATTAACCAGTAAAATGGCACAAGAACGGACACATTATTCGGGTGTCATCAAATCCCAATTTGAAGAATGGTCGTTAACGAATACCGAACAACAAGTGGCGTTACTGATATTGAAAGGCTGTAGTTTGAAAGAAATTGCGGCCGTTCGTGATACTAAAGAAGCAACGGTTCGTCAACAAGCTTCTAATGTTTATGCAAAAAGTAATTTAGTCGGTCGTCATGAATTTTCAGCATGGTTTTTAGAGGATTTTTTAAACTAATACTATTTTAATCGCCATAAAAAAACCGCAATCTGTCTTTAGCATGATTGCGGTTTTAAATGCGTAAGAAGTACTTATGCTTCTTCTTGGCCTTCTACTTCTTCTGCTTTATCGTCAGCAGGTTTGGCTTTACATAACATTTCTGCACGAATACGATGCTCTATATCATCCGCCATCGCGGTATGTTCTTTAAGATATTTCACTACGTTAGCTTTACCTTGTCCGATACGCTCACCTTTGTAGCTATACCAAGCGCCAGCCTTTTCAACCATTTTAAGCTTAACACCTAAATCAATCAGTTCAGCTTGCTTTGAAATTCCTTGACCATACATGATTTGGAATTCAGCTTGTTTAAAAGGAGGGGCGACTTTATTTTTGACAACTTTTACGCGGGTTTCGTTACCCACAATTTCATCGCCATCCTTAATCGCGCCAATACGACGAATATCTAAACGGACAGATGAGTAAAATTTAAGAGCATTACCACCAGAAGTTGTTTCTGGATTACCAAACATCACACCAATTTTAAGACGGATTTGGTTGATGAAAATCACTAACGTATTAGAACGTTTGATATTACCTGTTAATTTACGCAATGCTTGAGACATTAAGCGTGCTTGTAAACCAACATGAGAATCGCCCATATCGCCTTCGATCTCAGCTTTCGGCGTCAATGCTGCAACAGAATCGATAATAACCACATCAACCGCAGCGGAACGGACTAACATGTCACAAATCTCTAGTGCTTGCTCGCCTGTATCGGGTTGTGATACTAACAGCTCGTCGATATTAACGCCTAGCGCTTGTGCGTATATAGGATCTAATGCATGCTCAGCATCAATAAACGCGCAAGTCTTGCCTACTTTTTGTGCTTCGGCAATAACTTGCAAGGTCAACGTCGTTTTACCTGATGATTCTGGGCCGTATATTTCAACCACACGACCACATGGCAAACCGCCTATACCTAGCGCAATATCAATGGTGAGTGAACCGGTTGAAATCGTATCAACATCCATACCTTGATTATCGCCTAGACGCATAATCGAGCCTTTACCAAATTGCTTTTCAATTTGACCTAGTGCTGCCGAGAGTGCGCGTGATTTATTGTCTTCTGCCATGTGTGCCTCAACCTTTAATATTGCGCTAGG
>JAQXDG010000070.1 GCA_029251505.1 Glaciecola sp.
GAATAGTTATCCTATCGTATTTAGTTACATTTCGTTTACAAAATGCATATTTTTGATTATTTAAGCTAATTATATGCATAACTATCCTGTTTTGATCACAATGCCGAATGAAAATAATATGTGTCACTAAGATCAATCATTGATATGATTCAGCTACCAAGTCATTACGTGTTGTTATTATGCATTCAGAACATTCAACTAACTCATGGGCATTTCGCTTTTCACGCTTTGTGGAACACCATGGAACCGTCAAGCTCAGTTTATTTTTCGTGCTTGTCACATTGTTATTTACTATTGGCGGGTCGTATATAATACGCCTAAGTTTGGGCACAGAGCCATTATTGGAAGACTTTGTCAGTGCTATCATCCTCACTATGCTTTCTGCTCCATGGGTCTTGTATTTTTTCAGTGAGTTGGTGAAGCAACTTGAATTATCACGCGTCCATCTAAAAGAAGTTATTGAAGAATTAGAACGTCTGCGTGATGAAGATGTGTTGTTGAACCGTGAACTTCAGAACAATATCAAGCAACTTAATTTTGAAATTGTACAGCGTAAAGAAGCGCAACTTGAGCGCGAGCGGGTGTTTAAAGAACTCGAAATCGAAATTCGGGATAAATCCGAGCAAGAAATCCAAGCGCGACGTTTGTCGACTTTGTTACGTTCGATTATTGATGCATCACCAGATTTGATTTATTTCCGTAATGAAGAAGGGCAGTTTGCAGGCTGTAACCGAGTTGCAGAGGAATTAACTGGGCGCAGCCAAGAGGATTTGCTTGGATTGACGCCTCACGAAGTCTATGACGAAGAACTCGCCAATCAAGTCGCGCGTTCAGATAGTGAAGTATTAGAAAAAAATATTAGTGTCACCGAGGAGTTATGGTTACGCTTCCCTGACGGTAAGCATCGTTATTTTGAAATGCGTAAAGTGCCATTCTTTGATCATGAAGGTGAGCGTCTAGGATTACTCGCATTTGGACGAGATATGACTGAGCGGATTAAAGCTGAAAAAGCCGCTGAAAAAGCCAGTAAAGATAAAACCAAATTCATTGCAACCATTAGCCATGAGTTGCGCACTCCGCTTAATGGTATTGTCGGTCTTTCTCGTATGTTGCGAGATACAAAATTAAACAAAGAACAGTTTAAATGGATAAGCACAATTTATGCGAGTGCCATTACCCTTGGTAACATCTTTAACGACATCATCGACTTAGATAAGCTTGATCGTGACAAGGTTGAACTCTCATTCAAGACATTATCATTAGAGAAATTCACCGATGAACTCAGTAGTGTCATCGAATTACTCGCTGCAGATAAAAGCTTAAAGTTCGTGTCGAAGGTTATAAAACCTATCCCCGAATATGTGCAAGTTGATGGAACTCGATTACGCCAAATCTTGTGGAACATGCTATTTAATGCTGTGAAATTCACGCAAAAAGGACACGTTAGCTTATCGGTATCAGCGACTACATTACCCGATAATAAAACCGCTAATGTGTGTTTTGAAATTGAAGATACCGGAGTTGGTATCCCGCAAGCGGATATTGATAAGATCTTTGCGATGTATTATCAAGTGGATCATCCGGATCATCAATCTGCAACCGGCACAGGTATTGGCTTAGCGATTTGTAAAGAAATGGTCGATAGAATGAACGGTAATATTGAAGTCGTTTCTGAAGTTGGCAGAGGCACGCGCTTTATTATCACTATTCCATTGAAAATAAGCCAAAAACCTCGTGTTAGAGAAGAACTCAAAGTGAAAGGGCTGAATATCTTGTTAGTCGAAGATATTGAACTTAACGTTATGGTGGCAAAGGCACTGTTAGAAAAACTCGAACAGCATGTCGACGTAGCCATGACAGGTCAAGAAGCGATCGATAAAATCCGCTCCACGACGTACGATCTTATTTTGTTAGACATTCAATTACCCGATATGTCAGGGTTTGATGTCGCTGATACGGTTATTCAAGAAGATCTAGTCATGCAAACACCGATCGTAGCATTGACAGCCAACGTGATTAAAAAACGCGAAGAGTATTTGCAAAACGGAATGGACGATATTATTGCCAAACCGATTAAAAAATCTCGCGTTATCAATGTATTAAATGAGCTATTTGGACACCAAGAAGACGTCTTTGAACCGATTGAAATGTCAGAAGTAGAATCTGAAAATCCACTCAATAAAACAATGGATTTGGACTTTATCCAAACGTTAGTTGATACGATTGGACATGAAATGGTAACCACCAGTTTAGGCGTATTTAAAGATAAGATCCCGGAATACATGGAAAGTTTACATTTGAGTCTCACGGCTAAAGATAAAGATGATGTGTGCTCTCAAGCGCATAAAATCAAAGGTGCAGCGAGTTCGATTGGCCTTACCCGTATTCAAAAAGTAGCGAATGAAATACAACAAGGTGACCATCCAGCATGGTGGAAAAACGTCCATGAATGGGTTGATCAGTTAGATGCAGCGATCAGTCATGATGTGGTAGTGTTTGAGGATTGGATTAAGCAACAAAGCTTTGTCGATTAAACTAGGCAGAGGACACTAGCCACTAATCGAGATAGGTGTTTACCCGAGTAAACACCTGCTCAAACCACACTGCAAACTGTTCAGGCTTGGAATTAAGCCAGGCCTGAATATCATCACTATGACACCACTGTGTCGCCATGACTTCCTCTGAGTTTGGGCAAAACTGCTGAATATCTTGCTCTACGAGTAATATATAGTCGTATTCGTGCTCAATGAGCTGATTATCCAACGCTGCGTGATAGATAAAATGGGTTAAGGTTTGTACCTGAGCGGTTACTGTTATGTTTAGTTCTTCTTGTACGCGACGCTGACACGCTTGGGTCAGGGTTTCATCTAAGAGTGGATGTGAGCAGCAAGTGTTTGCCCACAGCCCGCCGGAGTGGTACTTGTTCATTGCTCGTTGTTGTAACAACCATTCATAACCAGTACGACCATCTTGTGCAGGGCGACAAATTTGCACCGAAAACGCAAGGTGTAAATCGCCATCAATATGCGCTTGTAGTTTATCTTTTGTCGCTACCGCTTGACCTTTCTCATCACATAACACGACATATTGCTGGTTTGTGCTTAACATTAGCGTGTTGGGGTTTCGATAGTGAGTTCACCGACCGTAACTTGGATGGTCAAAAACACCTCTTGACGTTTAATTTGCAGTAATATTTGTGTGCCGGGAGGCGTTTCTGCAATCATATCTAATGCCGTTGATGCCCCGGATATTGGACGGTTATCAATCGCAAGTAAAACATCATTGACTTGTAAACCGGCTAAATCAGCAGGGCTACCACTGACAATGTTGGCGATAATGATCCCGTCTTGTCCTTGATATTCACTACCGGAAAAACCAAGCTGACCGCGAGTCACCTTGCCATGGGTAATAATGTCAGACATAACACGACTAGCCAGTTCATAAGGCACGGCAAAGTTGACACCATTGACATCACGCACTCTGCGCTGCGCATCAAAGGTTTTAAAGTTTGCATTAGTAATACCCATTAAATAACCTTCAGAATCTACCAATGCCCCACCTGAATTGCCTTGGTTTAACACGGCATCAGTCTGGATAAAATCAACATAATTGGCTAAACCATTGCGTCCTGTTCTTGAAACTATGCCTTGGGTAATGGTTTGTCCCAAGTTGTATGGATTACCGATAGCCATGACGACATCACCGACACGGGTACTTGTTTTAGACAGTTGTGGTATAGCGTGTAAGTTATCGGCATTGATTTTTAATACGGCTAAATCAGTAAATAAATCATAGCCGACAATTTGCGCTTCAAATAAACGGCTATCTTGCATGGCAACATAAATACTCGACGCATTATTGATCACGTGATGGCAGGTTAAGACATACCCGTCTTCGGTCATGATAACACCTGAACCTAAGTTAGTTCTTTCACGTGAAGTGTTACTAAATAAACTGTTCGATTCGATACTGACACTATAGATGTTGACGACGGAAGGCGCCGAACGGGAAATCGCATCATAATATGATTGACGGTTAGACACCGGTTCGCTTTCAAATAGGCGTTTAAAATCAATACCACTGCCTTGTCTTAGCTCAGGTACGAGTAGCAGAATAAGAGATGCGACAATCGCGCCAATAACAATAGAGCGAAAAAAGAACCAAAGAATACGTTGTCCAGGCATAACGGTAGTCAATATGTGAATCTTATAATTGGCACAGAGTGTACCACAAGGCGCGGGATATAAAAAAGCTGACGAGCACATATTGCATTCGTCAGCTTCGATATTTCTCCTTTATGCAAAGGGAGCTATGATAACGCTAGATACTGTATGCTCACTTTCTAATCACCAAGTACAAGGTGGTGTCACCACGACGAACATTAATCGCCATGACTTCATCTTCGCTATTCGCTAAGCGTTCAGTCAGTTCTTTGATGTTATTAACACGTTGACGATTGACCCCAATGATTACGTCATCTTTGCGTAAACCAAAGCGTAGTGCAGGACTTGCCGCTTCAATATCACTGACGGTCACACCGCGATTACCAGCAATGTCTGTACCATCAGCAAAGGTAGCACCGCTAAAGGCTGGATGGATTTCAGCAGCCGTTTTAACAGTTACACCTGCATCACCTAACGTTACCTGAACTGTCATAGCTTTGCCTTGACGAATTATCGTTAGTTCTAAATCAGCACCCGCGCCCATACTCGCTACTTTGGCGCGTAATTCAGCGAAACTACCTAAGGTTTTGCCATTTAACGCCGTTATGATATCACCCGCTTCGATACCTGCTTTTTTAGCCGCAGAATCGGGTGTCACTTCGGCAACAAATGCACCTTTATTCACATCAGAATTGAAAGCTTCAGCCAAACCCGCATCGACATCATTACCAATAATACCTAATAAGCCACGACGCACTTCCCCAAATTCACTGATTTGGTCGACAAGGTTTTTCATCATATTACTTGGAATAGCAAAGCCAATCCCAACATTACCAGCATCGCGGCCCGGTGAAAAGATAGCAGCATTAATGCCAACTAACTCGCCTTTAAGATTGACTAACGCACCACCTGAGTTACCGCGATTAATCGCAGCATCCGTTTGGATAAAGTTTTCATACCCACCCATATTGATACCAGTCCGACCGAGTGCGCTAACAATCCCGGATGTCACAGTTTGCGATAGACCAAATGGATTGCCAATGGCAATCACGAAGTCACCGACACGTAATTTATCTGAATCAGCCAATGGCATTGCAATGAGGTTTGTCGGCTCGATTTTGAGTAAAGCAATATCAGATTGTTCATCTGAACCGAGTTTTTTACCTGTAAATTCACGACCATCGGTTAAGGTGACTAATATCTCGTCAGCATCTTTAACCACATGAGCATTAGTGACGATATAACCTTTTTTTGCATCAATAATGACACCTGATCCTAAACTACGAAATGGGCGCTCTTGGACTTGCTCACCCTGACCACCAAAAAAGTTACGAAACATTTCAGGCACGCGCTGACGCGATACTTGTGTGCCTTCAACATTGATACTAACGACAGCAGGCATGGCCGTATCTAGCATAGGCGCGAGTGACGGCATCGTGTCAGTATTAGTGGCAGAAAAGAATGGAAAGCCAGCAGCAGTCGTTGCTTGAACTGGCAGATTGACAAGTAATGTTGCACTGACAACGGTGCAGACAACGGCAACTCGTTTAAAAAATACTTTCATAAATGGTAACGCTCCTGTTCAACTAAAATTAAATAATGCTATTTAACTAAACAGAGTCAGCGAAGGGAATTTTAGTTCCCTGTTATTTGGTTTTATTTTGATTACCGTCAAATAAACCTGAACCGGAATTTGAAAAATCACGCGGTTGTGACTCTGCACTGGACTTATCACGTTTTGCTTTATCTTGCATACGTAAATAAGGCGAAGCATGTTCACCAAAAAAGGTGATTTTAGGCTGTTCGTCTTGTGTTGCGTATGACGATATAATGTAATCAAACTCAGTAATTTGTGATTGTAGTTGCGCACTTTGCGCGTCAATGGCTTTAATTGACTCTTGCGCAGCGGCGAGTTGATTGCGTAATTGTGCAAGCATCACTTTCTCTTGCTCTGCTTTGGCAGATTGTTGTTGTGTAGGATTATCAGCTGCAAATGACGCTTTAGCAATAACCAAACCGACAACCAAACCAACGATTAAAAGAGCAACGTAAATAATGATATCTTGCATAAATGACAACCAATAAAATAACAATAAATTAACAATAACAAATATCTTAGAACAGATCTCTGCTACATGAGTATCATTTCATAATAAAGCAAAATCATTGTAAGATATAGGGCAGTGATATAAATATTCAAGTCTTAGGAAAACCGTGCCGCAAACCAATAACATGACTCCTTGGGGAAAATATCAAGCCGATTTACAACAAGTTGGTTTTGCCCATGATCTTGCTCAAGAAAATGCTGTCCGCGAGTTACAGCGGTTATACGATGAACTAACGCAACCCTCTAAAAAATTGACATGGCGGGTTAAGTTCCGTTCTAAATTTGGTAAGGGGATGTCCAAACCGTCGATCCAGGGAATTTATTTTTGGGGTGGGGTAGGACGAGGCAAAACTTATTTGGTGGACACGTTTTATGATTGCTTGCCGTTTGAACAAAAAATGCGCATCCACTTTCACCGTTTTATGCATCGTGTGCACAACGAATTAAAAACCTTAAGTGGGCGATCAGATCCTCTTAAAATTGTGGCTGAACGTTTAGCTGCAGAGACGAGAGTCATTTGTTTTGATGAGTTTTTTGTCTCCGATATTACCGATGCCATGATCTTGGGTACACTGATGGAGGCGCTATTTGGACATGGTATTGTGTTAGTCGCGACATCGAATATTATCCCTGATGATTTGTATCGCAATGGACTACAACGAGCGCGTTTTTTACCTGCCATTGAGCTGATTAACCAAAATACCCGCATCGTCAATGTTGATAGTGGTGTGGATTATCGTCTGCGAACATTAAAACAAGCTGAAATTTATCACTATCCGTTAGATGCTGACGCATTAGCCAATTTGCATTCGTACTTTACCCAGTTGGCACCTGATGAGGGACGGCACAACACGTCGATTGACATTGAAAATCGCCAAATTCCTTGTCTACGTGATGCTGATGGTGTACTGATGATTAGCTTCAGAGCGCTGTGCGATGGACCCCGTTCACAAACCGATTACATGGAGTTAAGTCGCTGCTATCACAGTATTTTAGTTGCAGATGTCGAGCAAATGGGACAGTCGAGTGATGACATTGCCCGGCGTTTTATTGCCATGGTGGATGAATTTTATGAACGTAACGTTAAATTGATTATGTCGGCTGAAGTACCGCTAGAAGAATTGTATACCGAAGGGCGCTTGAACTTTGAATTTAGGCGTTGTTTATCGCGTTTACAAGAGATGCAATCACACGATTATTTAGCATCACAACATATTCCGTAGCCGAAACACGACTATTTCGGTTACAATAACCAGATATTGATTTGATAAAAAAGAGAATTCTAATGGGAAGAGCATTTGAAGTCCGTAAAAACGCAATGGCGAAAACGGCAGGCGCAAAAACAAAAGTATATTCTAAATACGGTAAAGAAATTTACGTGATTGCTAAAAGTGGCGGTCCAGATCCTGATACTAACTTGTCACTTAAGCGTCTAATCGAAAAAGCAAAAAAAGACCAAGTGCCAGGTCATGTTATTGATAAAGCGATTGAAAAAGCCACGGGTGGCGCCGGTGAAGATTACTCTCCAGCTCGTTATGAAGGTTTTGGACCAGGTAGCTGTATGGTGATTGTTGATTGTCTAACCGATAATGCTAACCGCACGATTACTGATGTACGTAACTGCTTTACCAAAACCAACTCTAAAATTGGTGCGCCGGGTACTGCTGCGCATATGTTTGATCATGCTGCTGTGTTTGGTTTTGCCGGTGATGATGAAGATCTTATTTTAGAAACATTGATGGAAGCGGATGTCGATGTGACAGATGTCGAAAGTGAAGATGGAAAAATTACGGTCATTGCACCCAATACCGAGTTCTTCAAAGTTAAAACAGCGTTACTTGATGCATTTCCTGAACTCGATATTGAAATTGAAGAAATTACTTTTTTACCTCAAGTCGATGCGCCAATCACCGAAGAAGATTTACCGATGTTCCAGAAGTTTATGGATATGTTGGAAGATTGTGATGATGTACAAAATGTTTATCACAATGCGGTGTTACCAGACTAATAACTAAATAAATTGTGTGCAGTGGTGCGCAAGCGCCACGTCTTTTCGACATGATGTACGTATAGTTTTATACATAATTTAGACATAAAAAAAGCAGCTAGAGTTTCCTCACGCTGCTTTTTAATGTGCATAACTAAATGTGCGAAAGCGGTTAGGCTATCGCTTAGTCAATAAAGCTTATAATGGAACTACTTTATTTGCACATGGACCTTTTTGGCCTTGGCCAACTTCGAATTCAACTTCTTGACCGTCGTTTAATGTTGCATAACCGCCGCCAGATTGAATTTCAGAATGGTGAACAAATAAATCTTTGCTGCCGTCTTCTGGAGTGATAAAACCGAAACCTTTATCTGCGTTAAACCACTTAACTGTACCTTTACTCATGATGTTCTCTTTTTACTATGGTGAAAATAAAAATTCTGATTTGCTATCACCATTACAAATCAGACATTGAATCCAATTGGATTATCGTTTTTTGATATTGACTACTTTTTTTGCTATATCAAGCAGGTCAGTAGAAATATCATCTGCCCCATCTTTGATAAGCTTAGTCACATCACCGGATGAAAATAACGTTCCACGCTCAGACATAATATCGAGTGAACGAACATAATCTTTCGTTCTACCTGTACTACGGGTATCGATATACTTGAGAATGATTTGCTCGTTTACACTTGAAGGTGTTTTTTTGAGTGTCGTAATCGTATGACTCAGTGATTGTATCTCTGCTTCTAAATTATTGATTAATTCAGAAGTATCAGCATATGCTTTCATTAGGAACTTTATTCGATGTCCAGAAAGCCATTGTACATGAAAAACCAAAAGTAAATAGCATCATTTTGAAAATGATTACAAATTAACCAATAATTGCTAAGAAAATGGCTGGTGAAATCGTTGTGATCCACAGTACCACTAGCTTCGCACAAAAAAGTGTCAAATCGAATAAAAAGGCTACAAATGATGGATTTTAAGAAAATGGTATCAGGATTATGGCAATCCGGGGCGTTAAGTGCATTTATGGGGGGTGTTGCTGGAGGCGAATGCACCGTCACAATAAATCTTCGCATGATTAGCTAGCGTAGGCGTGCCTAACAGCGTACAATGCTTGTGGGAGTTGGCTAGACAATCGCTGCCTTATACTTGTTATAAGGGGGAGGAAAGTCCGGGCTCCATAGGGTAGGGTGCCAGGTAACGCCTGGGCGGGTTAAACCGACGACAAGTGCAGCAGAGAGAAGACCGCCAACCGTTGTTTCGACAGCAGTTGGTAAGGGTGAAAGGGTGCGGTAAGAGCGCACCGTGTGCCTGGTAACAGTGCATAGCAAGGTAAACTCCACCCGGAGCAAGACCAAATAGGTCTCCATGGTGCGACCCGCATCGGAGACGGGTAGGTTGCTTGAGCCTGTGAGCGATTGCAGGCCTAGACGAATGATTGTCCACGACAGAACCCGGCTTATCGGCCAACTCCCACTTTTATTATAATGTAGTATTTGTTAAATAAATGTTGTTTAGTTTGAACCAAGACCGCTTTTTAGGGTATAAATGCTAATAATTTATATTTAAGGAAAGAGTGATGCTTGAGCAGGAATTAACCAAAGACGACAACACCAATACTGCAGAATTTGTACCTGCAACTAATCCTGAACCATCGCATACTGTGTCTGATTATGACCCTGCGGATGCCGATAGTATTTTTACTCACCTAAACCAGCACTTTACTCTTCAACGCCGTGCGTTTGATCAACATCCCTATGAATCTCTAGATGAACGTCACAAACATTTGGCTAATCTAAAAGCCATGTTAATGGACAATTCAGAGGCGATTGTCGCGGCGATTAATACTGATTACGGTAATCGCTCTCGCCATGAGTCAATGTTAGCGGAAATCTTAGTCGCGGTTGACGATATTATTTCTTCACGGAAAAAAGTCAAAAAGTGGATGAAAGTGCAAAAACGTCATGTCGATATCACGATGTTTTTTGGTGCGAAAAACAAGGTCATCCCTCAGCCGATTGGTGTCATTGGTTTGATTATTCCTTGGAACTTTCCGATTAATCTTTCTTTCATGGGTTTGGCTGCCGCATTTGCTGCGGGTAATCGCGCGATGGTGAAAATGTCTGAAAATTCACGCACATTGTGTAAGTTACTGATTGAGCTGACGCCTAACTATTTTACTCCAGAAAAACTCCAATTCTTTGATGAGACCGGCATGGTGGGACAACAATTTTCCAGTGTGCCATTTGATCATTTGATGTTTACTGGCTCAGGTGCAACGGGACGTAAAGTGATGGCTAATGCTGCTAAAAACTTAACCCCGGTGACCTTAGAATTAGGCGGTAAATCGCCTGCAGTCTTATGCCCTGATTATGATTTACAAAAAGGCGTAGAGCGGATCATGTTTGCCAAGCAGTACAATGCTGGGCAAATTTGCACCAATATCGATTATTTATTTGTGCACGAATCTCAACTTGAGCATTTTATTCTAGCTGCGACTGAGTGGACCAAAAAACATGTGCCAGATATTGGCTCAGTGGATTACACCTCCATTATCGATGATGTGTCATTTAATCGCGTGTCTGCAACGGTCGACGATGCCCGAGCTAAAGGTGCACGAGTCATTAATCTCAACAGCCAAGATCCACAAAGCGAGTTACGTAAATTTCCTCTGACACTGATTTTAGATGTCACGGAAGAGATGACTATCGCTAATCGTGAAACCTTCGGTCCTTTGTTGTTTGTTATGCCGTACCAAGATAAACAAGAAATTGTCGAGTATGTGCAAGCTAAAGACCGTCCATTAGCATTTTATGCATTTACCAATGATTCGCATTTAGCCGATTTTTATATTGAAAACATAATGTCAGGGGGCGTATCCATCAATGACGCCTTGTTCCATGTTGCGCAACATGATTTACCATTTGGTGGTATCGGGCCTAGTGGTATGGGACATTATCATGGCTATGAAGGGTTTTTAACGTTTTCAAAGTTACGACCTGTGTTTAAACAAGCAAGCTTTTCAACCATTAAATTTTTAGCCCCACCTTATGGTAAATTAGCGAATAATGTATTAAATACCCTAGTGAAACTGCGTAAGTAAGTAAAATTATCGACTGCACTGTTTGCAGGAACTTCGTTGACCGTCTACTGTTAAGAGTAAACTCGAGGTGACTATGCAATAAATATGCAAGCAGCGCAGTTTATTCCTGATATTATCGATATTGAAGCCAGTGGTTTTGGTTCACACTCGTACCCCATTGAAGTGGGTATTGTCTCGGCTGATGGTTCACGTTATTGCCGCTTAATCAAACCGTTTGCTGCTTGGCAACACTGGGATGATTCCGCTGAAGCGGTGCATGGCATATCACGTGATTTATTGTGTGACAAAGGCCACCAAGGTGAAGATATTTGTAACGAACTTAATCGTCTATATGCTAATCGCATTTTATACAGTGATGCGTGGGTGGTGGATTATCCTTGGCTGAGAACCTTATTTGAGAAATCAGATATTGAGATGCACTTTCGCTTGAGTTCGATTGAACTGTTACTCAAAGAGTCTCAGTGCGAACAATGGGCGGATGTGAAGCATCACATTGAAACCCAATTACAATTGACCCGGCATCGTGCGAGTAATGACGCGCATGTCATTCAACAAACGTATTTGACGTTAACACAAGAGTAAATGCAGCGTTTATTCTAAAAAGGAACATTATGCCTCGTCATCACACCTTGCTTTGTACTGCTTTTGCTGTGGCGAGCTTAATATTTTATAGCACGCTAGCCTTTGCCGATATTAGTAAAGGTGATAGCGCATTAGCCGCCGGAAATACAACCGAGGCGATTGCGTTTTATCAGTCCCAAGAATCCGACATATTAGCCAAAATTAAACTTGCCCAAGTGTATATGAACTTCGATTTAGATGAGGCTGAAGACTGGATTGAGTTGGCGCGTAAGCAAGATGACCAAGATCCTCGAATGCATTTTACGCGTGGCAGTATTATGGGGCAGCAAGCTGCAAATAGTATTTTTTCTGCATTGAGTTATGCGGGTAAATCACTGGATAGTTTTGAGCAAGCTGTTGTGCTTGATCCCGCTAACATCAACTATCAACTTGGGTTGTTGAGTTTTTATGTTCAAGCACCGAGTATCGCCGGTGGGGATCTGGACAAGGCTAAGCAGGTGGCGCAAGCGATTACTGCACTTGATCCTATCGAGGGTCTTAAAGCCAATATCATGGTGTATACCGCATTAAAAGATAAACAAGGTTTAGATCGGTTGTTACAAGAAGGTTTAGCAGAGCATAGTGACGACCCTTGGTTTTTATTTAATGCGGGTATGATTAAACAAAACCATCAAGAATATGCCCAAGCGATAGGGCTGTTAAGTCAAGTACCACAGGATGCTGAGAATGAAGAGTATCAACAACGGTATTTCTCGGCACAATATCAGATTGGTAAAACGGCGATTTTAGCGCAGGATTTTTACCCTGTGGGACTGGCTGCATTGGACAATTATATCGCGAATGCTGCTATAGGTAATGGCATGCCGAGTATTCATTGGGCAACGTTTAGAAAAGCTAATATTGTGCAAGCGATGGGGGATAAAGTGACTGCGATGCAACTGTATAAAAGCATCCAACCCAATGATGATAAGCAGCTCAAACAAGCATTAAAAAAAGCCCTCAAGCGCCTAAGCTAATGATGTTAGACGAATAAGGCATGACAAATAAGACATCACAAATTAGGCATGATAAATACGGTTAAGTGTCTTGCGCACTGGCGACATAAGCAAAACAAGTAACGCCTGAATCCAAACATACGGATACGCGCTGATAATCAGACGTTTCGTATTGATCAAAATTAAGAAGTTCAGCCTCTGTGATTTTTAACACGACGCCATTGACTTTGTCATCTGCATTACCTGAAAAATGAATAATCGGATGTTGGTCTTGTTGTGATATGGCTAAGACACTGACATCAGTGATCGTTATCAATCCTAATTCGTATTGAGATAATGTATCTGGCCAAGATTCAACTTGGCGGTTTAGCACTTGTGCTTGCACTTGGGGATCTTGTAATGTCCCATAAGAAAAAATATTGACTGAGGTTGATACGTTATCTGACAATGGAAGCGCCTTTTAGCATAAAACACAATAAAAAAATAATAAGAGTGATGTCATGATCCCGTTGGTATTTCATCCAATCTATTCACAACTTGATTTGCCACACAGGCACCGATTTCCCATTGAAAAATACCAAGGGATCTATGCTGCTCTAATCGCGCAAGGGGTCAAAAAAACTGATTTTTACACACCTGAGCCCCTAGATCCAATCAAATTAAGTCAAGTGTATGACCACACCTACATCAACGAGCTATGCAGCGGTCAGCTCGATCCTAAAGCGATGCGACGCATTGGCTTTCCTTGGTCAGAGCAACTGATCCAACGTACATTAACGGCAGCCGGTGGTACAGTATTAACGGCGCAACTGGCCCTAGAGCACGGTAAAGCCTTGAATTTAACCGGTGGCTATCATCACGCGTTTGCCGATTTTGGCTCGGGCTTTTGTATGGTGAATGATTTGTATCTTGCAGCGCTCACTATGCTCACTAAGCCGGGCATTGATTCGGTGTTAATTTTTGATTGTGATGTGCATCAAGGGGATGGCACGGCAAAGTTAGCCCAAGGTAATGCAAATATTTTTACCGTATCAATACATGGTGAAAAAAACTTTCCACATCGCAAACAAGTGTCAGACATGGATATTGGTTTGGCCAAAGGGGCGGGCGATACTGAGTACCTTGAAATCGTCGATAGTGCGTTGCACTTGGCCTTTATTCAGGCACGTCCCGATGCGGTAATTTATGATGCGGGTGTGGATATTCATATTGATGATGATTTGGGGCACCTGGCCATTACGACTCAAGGCGTGTTAGCGCGAGATCGCATGGTCTATGCCAAATGTGCTGCGGCAGGTGTGCCTGTAGCGGCTGTGATTGGTGGCGGCTATCAACGTGATATTGATGCGTTAGTCGATGTGCATATGCAGTTATTTCGATCCGCTGGAGTGGTGAAATCAAAATGATTGCATGTTGATATCAGCTCGGATATTATAGATACTATTGTCGTGTAATTTTTTCTCATAGCCCGTCTAGCATAAGCTAAACGAGTAGCAAACGCAGCATAAGGAACTTTGTACTATGGATATTAACCCGGATTTTTCGCATACGTTACAACAACAAATTGATGATTTACCTCATGCGCAAAAAGAACGTTTAGCGTTTATTGATTTTAGTCTGCAGTATTTTGGTCATATTTCCCGAACTGAATTGATTGCCCGTTTCCGTACCGGCCTAGCTGCTGCAACCCGTGACTTCGCTCAATATAGAGCTATTGCGCCTGATAATTTAGTGTTGCTCCATCAAACCAAATCTTATTACCGTAAGTCTGAGTTTACCTCCGTGTTTGTGCACGAGCCGCAGCAAATTTTAACGGCACTGTCACAAGGTTTTGGTAATGGTATTGCCAGTGGTTCGTTAGGTACGTTGGCCTCCGAACAATGTTTTGATGCTGTTCGCTTAATTCATCCTGATGCCGAGATAATTGCAGCGCTGATGCGTGCAATTCACCAAGGTAGTGTCATGAATTGTCAGTACGTGTCGGTGGCATCTGGGGAAGGGGAGCGTGATCTGATCCCGCACTCGTTAATTAATAATGGGCATCGTTGGCATGTGCGTGCTTATGACCGAATGCATCAAGCCTTTCGTGATTTTGTATGCACGCGTTTTACGTATATTGCTGAGACAGATGAGCCGGTAAATCCGCAGGAGCGTAGTGTTGCCGATACACAGTTTAATGAATTTGTGACGTTGCAGTTAGTTCCTCATCCGAGTTTAAGCTCGTCTTTGGCTGTTGAAATGGATTATGCGATGGTGGATGGAAAAGTCGATATTCATGTTCGTGCCTGTGTGGCAGCATATGTGCTGCGTCAATGGCAAGTGGATTGTTCCAAAGGCGCACGCTTCAGTGGACAAGGTTGCCAATTAGCCTTAGCGAATTTAGACGTATTACAGACAATAGAAAATGTAGCTATTGCGCCTGGAGAAGGCAAATAAGTAAAAAACTATTGGTGATTCAGTGTGTTAATGGAATGTTATTCAATTCTATAACTAACGTACCGTTATCTACTATACGAATTTAGTATTTAGATTAATATAGGTGAAACTTTTTGGGCACTTTCTGGTCTAAAATTTGAAGAAAAAATAAAGAGGTGAAACATGCAATTATCTCCGAATCAACGTTTTAACGAAGCTTTAATTAAGACAGCAGTATTGTTGTATCAAGTCGATGGACTAGTGAGTTTAACCGAACAAGATTATCTAGAAGAAGTGATTGATGATTTAAAATGGCAAAGTCCGATTTGTAAGGATGCCTTTTTGACCCAAGCTATACATGAAGCCAGAGTGGCTAATGATGCGGGTGATGCTTTGGCGTTTTTAAAGTCTCAAGCTGATGAGCTTAACTTTGATGCTGCCAAGGTGGTAGAAGTAGCAATGGGAATAACTGGCGTTGATGGAGAGCGTTCTGAACATGAAACTGAGTTGTTACATTATTTAACGCATAAATTATTAGCCCGCGAACTTACTATGCCGCATACGATTGCGCATGCGTCATAGGGTTTACTGTTCTAGATAATGTTTATTTTTGTACCGTAAATTGTTTTACTGTAGTTTACGGCTTGGATTTCGTCTTAGCGGTTTGTACCATCTTACGTACATCCGCTAATAATGCCTTGGCATCATACACAATCCCATCTTTTATGGTGTAATCCACACCCCCTGCTTGGATCGGCTCATTTTGATCATTTAATCGATAATGGCCTGTACCATACAACACCTTGAGATTATGAATGGGGTTTTCTTTAATGATCACCATATCGGCTTTTTTGCCAATGGTGACGGAGCCAATTTGATCGTCCAGCCCTAGCGCTTCTGCACCATTTAACGTTGCCGCTTGAATGACTTCCCACGGATTAAAGCCGGCTTCTTGTAATAACTCCAGCTCAGCAATATAACCAAAACCATAGATTTTATAGATGTAACCCGAGTCAGAGCCTGCGGTGACACGACCGCCGTGATTTTTAAAATCATTCAAAAATGCCATCCACTGCTGGTAGTTGTTACGCCACTCGATTTCTTCTTTAGTACCCCAATCAAACCAGTATGAGCCATGCGCATAACGCGAAGGGGTGAAAAAATCCCACAAGGTCGGTAAGGTATATTCTTTATGCCACGGCGCATTGCGTTCACGCATCAGATCGCGACTGGCTTGATATATTGTCATAGTGGGATTGATAGTGAAATCTAATGCGATGAGCTCATCACGTACCGCATTCCATTTATCTGAACCAGGTTTAGCAGCTTGCGCCCACAACTTACCGGCTTCGGCAAAGCGGTGCTGCTCATCGTTGTAGTTGTAAGTCGAAGGATAATCTTGAATGGTGCGTTGGGTAAATAACGCTTCAGGTAAGCCGTACCAGTGCTCCATCGTGGTTAAGCCTAAGCGCGCTGAATCTAACGCATTCATACTTTTTACGTTGAGCTGGGCATGGTGCATCATCGAGCCTAAGCCTTGCTGGTTGGCTTCGTCCAATGCCGCTTCCATGACGTTGCGAGTCGCTCCAAAAAACTTAATGCCTTTAGCCCCTTTTTGTTTAGTCGCTTTGACCCAATCACGTGCTTGTTCAGCATTATAAATTGGCCTGTCACTGCCCATGCCGAAGCCTAAATACGGAATGATGCGCGGGGCGACGATGGTGTTTTGGGCTGAGCGCTCAACATGATCTAGAACCCAATCGAGTCCATTAAAACTGCCCGGTTCTCGCACTGTCGTGATCCCATGCGCCAACCATAATTTAAACACGTATTCAGCTGGAATATCATCAGCCGAGCCGCCAATATGGCCATGCATATCAACAAAGCCCGGCAGGACATAATAGCCCTCAAGTGCCATTTCTTTGGTATTGCTATCTGCAAGAGGACGACCTTGGGATTTAATTGGCACGCCGGGGTGACCCACCGAAACGATATTGGTGATGATGTTGTCTTCAATAACGATATCTACGGGACCTCTGGTCGGCGCCCCTTCGCCACTGACGAGGTTAACGCCACGTAAAATCAGTTTAGTGTATGGCCCTTGGCCTTCTTGGGCTGATTTGGTGGGGGCAGAAGCTCCGGCTTTGGCATATGCGGGGGTGCAGGTTGCACAAACTAGCGCGATTGTGCTGACGAGTAAACTGATCACTAAGCCCATTTTTCTGAGGCTGCGTAAATTTGGCTTAAGGAGAGTTGTGTTAGCAGTGCAAGTGTTTAAGTTATTAAGGCTCTTTAGATGTGAGGGCATAATGGTTCTTCTTGTTATTGTAATGTTATGGCTAGTTAGTCACTGATTGTAATGTTAAATGCTGAGTAAAAGGAATAAAATCACGATCTGAAAATAATAATGGGAGTCTATGTTCAATGCAAAAAGTCGCAATAATAACGTCTGCAGATTTTCGGATTGTCACTCCTTGTTTTCTTAACATTCTATAATTGTTGGCTGAGCTAATTGCCAGTTCAGTACTTAACAGGTTAAATTGGTGCAAAGAACTGAGACGTTTTTGCGCTAAATGATAGTCTTTATCCGATCGAAAACCTTGCAGTATTTCTAGTAGGATCAAATCTCCGATAGCAACGTCATTATTGCTTAAGGCGTCATCTAAGATATCTGTTTCCAAGCTATCGGACCCGTTGAAATAATCAATCCAAACACTAGTATCAACCAGTATCACTTAGCTGATCTCATATCATTCAAATCGCCTTCCCAATTCAGTTGACCGCGTAATTCTCTAATTTTAGCTTGCTTGGATTGTCTAATTAAGGCTTTCAGACCTTCTGTAACCACTTCTTTTTTGGTTTGTAGGCCTGTCATGCTCTGCGCTTCAGCCATTAATTGGTCGTCGATAACGATATTGGTTCTCATATGGCACCTATGTGTATATTTTATGATATATATACACATTATGGTTCATAATATCGATTTTGCCAATTAAATCATTGCTAGTGTCGCCGCACCAACTTAGCAATCCCTGCATCTGCTTCAACCAGATTTGATGCCAACATATACGCTGGTGTTGTCACGACTTTGTGAGTGTTATCAATCACAATATCATCAACCGCACACGCGACATGCACACTGCCTAATTGAGTAATGGCCGCTGCGGTGTCAGCATCATTACCAATGGTCACTTGCACCTTGGCATCGGCGCCATACACCATAGGGATCATCGCTGGGGCGATACACATGTAACCGGCAGGTTTACTGGATTTGGCAAATTGTGCGCAGGCATCAAACATGGCATTGTTGATGGTTGCAGCGGTGCCTTTGATGGCAAAATCACAGAGATTTTTGGCTGCACCAAAGCCACCAGGAACAATTAACGCATCAAACTCGTTGGCATTGAGCGCTGTTAATGGCTGGATATCGCCACGGGTAATACGCGATGCTTCCACCATGACATTGCGCGTCTCAGGCATTTCTTCACCGGTCATATGATTGATGGTGTGGAATTGGTCTTGATCAGGGGCAAAGCACTGTACTTGCGCACCGGCTTTGGCGAGGTGTAATAAGGTGAGGACCGCTTCATTAATTTCTGCGCCATCATAGACGCCGCATCCTGCTAAAATCACTGCTACTTTTGCCATGTTCGTTTCTCCATATGGTTAATCAATGCTGAGGTTCATTTATAATAAATTGGATCTGACCCTAATTATAAATAGGGTCAGTTCCAAATTATTACCAATTTGAGTGTAGCGAATCTGTGATGTGTTGACTAGGTTTTTGCGCGTAATCGTTGGCGGATAAATGTGGACAAAGTTTTACTGACTTCTGGGTGTTGGGTGTCGAAGTTAAATAAGCAAATATTGATTTTGCCAAGTTTAGGTAATAGTGGACTGCGGATGATTTGTAGCGCATCGGGAACGGATGAGCGCGCTAAGGGCGTCACTCCTAAGCCTTGTTGCATGGCAGCAATTAATCCGTATAAATCAGGGTTGGTGTAGCGAATTTTCCACATTTGGGTTTGTTGTTTTAGTCGTTCAATGGCACGACTGCGATACACACAACCATCTGGGGCAAGCACCAATGACAACATATCTGGTTTAATCGGATAGGAATCATCGCCAACCCACACCAGTTCATCTTTACGAATAACCTCGCCGGTGGTGGGCTGTTCGGGAGGCACCAGTGCCAAGACCAAGTCAAAATCATCTTTGTGCGCACTGGATAATAAATGCCGAGATAACGCAGAGGTCACATCCAAGGATACATCAGGGTAGCGCTGCGAAAACTCACCAATCAAACTGGGTAATAAGGTCGATGCAAACTCTGATGGGATCCCTAAACGCAGACGCCCTTTGAGGGAATTAGCTTGGACACTTTGTAAGATCTTGTCATTTAGGGCTAACAGCTCACGCGCCTGGGTCAAAAACCACTCGCCATCGAGTGATAACACATGGCGTTGCCCAGATTTGGTAAAGAGTCTTTTACCTAATTGGGTTTCGAGTTTTTTAATTTGCAGTGAGATCGCGGGCTGGGAGCGACCTATGACTTCACCGGCTTTGGCATAACCACCAAAATCATGCACGGTGACAAACATGCGCACGGCATCCAAAGAGAGT
>JAQXDG010000097.1 GCA_029251505.1 Glaciecola sp.
GGCTTGATTGGTCCTGAAGCCATCAGGTTTACCTGTTTTGTGCCATCTTGGACAATACTAGTTGGTTATGTCACTAAATCTAATAAAGCAATATTTGTGTCACACAATCCTTTAGGTGCACTCGCTGTTCTCGCTTTTATTGTGTTGATTACACTCCAAGCTGCATCCGGTTTTTTTATGGAAGATGAAATTTTCTTTACCGGACCTTTGTATAATTGGTTATCTGAGAGCGCCACTTCACTCATTGCTGAACTGCATGAAATTGCGTTTACTGGAATATTGCTGTTAATAGCAATACATATTGTTGCCGTCATTTACCATCGCTTTAAACATGAACCTTATATCGTCAAAGCAATGGTGACAGGAGATAAACCGCTAACCAATCCATTCAAATCATTTCCCGCTGTACAATTGCACTTACGGGCATGGTTGTGTATTGCTGTCAGTATCATAACCGTATGGGTGTTAGTTAATCACTTACCAAGCTGGCTAGGGATCGAAGCTGATTTTTATTAATCAGCTTTATAATCATCGTGACAAGCCTTACAGGTTGCGCCTACTGCACCAATACCTTTACCATAGTTCGCGGTATCTTTGTTAGCAATAATCACCTGCAGCGCCTGCGTTGCTTGTGTGAGGTCTTTTGTTTTTTGTGCAAAATCCGCAGTATTTTCCCATACTTTATCTAAAGCATGAGTCTTAACCCCACTTCCTCGGGTATCAGCAACAAAATAATCACTAATCATGAGAGATAACTGTTCCATACGCATCGCGTTTTTGGCAATCACCGCTTCATCAAAGGGCGCTTTACCTTTAGCCATCGCACCTAACGGACCAATATTACTTTTTACTAATTGAAAAATCGACTGACGAAATTCAACTGCATTGCTGGCTTGTTTTTCTGACATTTGTGCTGCTACAGGTGTGCTTATTAGTAGTGCACAAGTTGAAGCAATCATAATATTACGAATTGTAGACATAAAATTTCCTTGTTAAGTAAACAAACGTTATTTGTTCTTCATAATATACATTTTAATACAACGGAATAAAAGATTGTCGTTAAAACATTTATAATCATTGCTAAAACGCATTGAATCTAGGATAAAAACCTGAACTAACAACTATTTTTGGAAATTTTTATCATACTAAAGACGAAATAACAGGACTATTTAATGATTACACTGGTAATTTTTTCTCATCTGGTATAGCCTCTTCCTGTGTCAATTTGCGTCACTTGACAACATAACTCATAATTATAATTATAATGAGACATTAACATAAACTACTATAAGGGATTAAGCTGTTAGATTGTTTGATCGCACTCTACAGTTTATAAACACTCAAAATGAAAAATAATCTAAACTCTGTTTCAAGAGCGGTGAAGATTGCGTTAGTTGCTTCTACAGCTGCTACTGCCTCTTTAGCTATGCCCGTGTTAGCACAAGATGCTGACGCAGAAATCAAAAACATTGAAAAAATCGCCGTTGTCGGTAGCCGTGCAGCACCTCGTTCTGTTGCTGAATCACCGGTCCCTATCGACATCATTGGTGGCGATGAACTAGCAAAATCAGGTAACACTGATATGCTAGAAATCCTTAAAGGTGCTGTACCATCTTTAAACGTTCATTCTAATCCTATTTCAGATGCGGCGTCGTTAGTTCGTCCTGCTAACCTTCGTGGTTTACCATCTGATTCAACGCTGATCCTATTAAACGGTAAGCGTCGTCACCGTTCATCGGTTATCGCTTTCTTAGGCGGTGGCATTAATGATGGTGCACAAGGTCCTGATATCTCAGTGATTCCAAGTGTTGCAATGAAGCAAGTAGAAGTACTTCGTGACGGTGCTGCTGCACAGTACGGTTCTGATGCTATCGCAGGTGTAATGAACTTCGTCTTAAAAGATGATTCTGACGGCGGTACTATCTATGTTAAGCAAGGTCAGTATACTGACGAAGGCGAAAACATGACTGAAGTGGGTGGTAACATTGGTATGCCATTAACGGATAATGGTTTTGCTAACTTATCATTTCAGTACAAAAATGCTGATGCGACGAGCCGCTCTGTACAACGTCCAGATGCTGCGGCATTTAACCAAAACGGTTTAAATGTTGCTAACCCAGCTCAAATCTGGGGTTCTCCTGAAGTTAAAGACGACATTTCTATATTTGGTAACGTCGGTCTTGATTTAGGTAACGACAGCGAAGCATACATGTTTGGTAACTACTCTGAGCGTGATGTTCGTGGTGGTTTCTATTATCGTAACCCACATACACGTGGCACAGTTTATTCACTAGATGGCGGTTCTACGTTATTAGTGGGTGATTTAACACCGGGTCCAGTTGGCCAAGTTAACGCAGGTCTTGGTTTAGGTGATGGCATTAGCTGTCCAACCATTCCAATTACAACAGGTAACGTAACCACACAACCAGATTATATTGCTGGTGTTGCAAACGATCCTAACTGTTTTGCCTTCAACGAAATGATCCCAGATGGTTTTACGCCTAACTTTGGTGGTAACATCACTGATACATCATTGACTATCGGTACTAAAGGTGAATTCACCGATGGCGCGTTAGCAGGCATCTTATATGATTTCTCTGGCTCTGTGGGTCGTAGTGAATCATCATTCTTGATCTTTAACACGATCAATGCCTCTTTAGGTCCAGATACACCGCGTGATTTTGCTCCAGGTAAATACATTCAACTTGAGAAAAACTTCAATGCTGATTTGGTTAAATCAGTCGATGCAGGTTTATATGATGATGTTAACTTCGCTGCTGGTTTAGAATGGCACGAAGAGTCGTTTGAAGTGGTTGCTGGTGATGTTGCATCATTTGCAGTTGGTCCATTGACATCTCAAGGTTTTGGTATCGGCTCTAACGGTTTCCCAGGTTTCCAACCTGCCGCTGCTGGTGTCTTTACTCGTCGTAACGCTGCTGCGTACATCGATGCTGAATTACCGGTTACTGAAGACTTATTAGTTGGCGCAGCATTACGCTTCGAAAACTACGATTCATTTGGTTCAACAACTAACTACAAAATCTCAGCACAATATAACGCAACTGACGATTTATCGTTCCGTAGCTCAATCTCATCAGGTTTCCGTGCTCCGACTGTTGGCCAAGCTAACGTGTCTAACGTACAAACTAACCTTGATGGCGGCGTATTAGTTGATTCGGCATTGTTGCCACCGACTAACCCAATCTCTGTTCAGCTAGGTGGTAGCGAGCTACAGCCTGAAGAATCACAAAGTTATACATTGGGTGCGGTTTACTCTAATGGTGATATCTTCATTACTGCAGATTACTACAACATTGAAGTTACTGACCGTATTTCACAGTCTGATAAAATCAACTTAACTGCTGGCGACAAAGACGTACTTCGTGCTGCTGGTGTCCCTAACGTAGATAGCTTACAGCAAGTCAGCTTCTTCACTAACGATTTTGATACTACGA
>JAQXDG010000107.1 GCA_029251505.1 Glaciecola sp.
CTACTGGGCTTGAACCAGTGACCCTCGCCTTGTAAGGGCGATGCTCTCCCAACTGAGCTAAGCGACCGTATATCTTTAAACCTTGCTGCTGCTGAGCAAGTGGGGCGTATTATAGGGAAGTTAGCATGAGAGTCAACCCATAAACTAAAAAATATTAATAACAGGTGACTTTACCGGTTCAAATTGCGCCGACAGTAGCAAATAGCTGACTTAATATTCAAATCACGTTTTTGGTAATGAACAAGTATTTATGCCTAACAGCGAGTAAAGCGGACATAGTCCAAACGCGCCAGTAATAATTGGCACAACGCCTATATAAGCCCATGCACCTAACGTGTTGGTTGCAGCAAGCGCAACCAATGTTAACCCTGCAACAACGCGAACTGTTCTATCTAATGTACCTTCATTTTTTTTCATCTAACACCTCGACACCATGATATTTATCAATACTATAACTCGGATTTTAAAGACTACATATTGTGGATATCCCTTATTATCTGCGGCAATTACGTGATAGCTATGGCTTATCCACTTAATTCCGCTCCATGTCACTATTGACAATATTATCGTATTCTTGCTGAGATATATAAATAGGTATATACAAGCCGTTAGCGGCTTTGATTTGTTTATCAAATGAACGTAGGTGATTACGTGAACCCTTTAATAAATTTTCATAAACTAAAATCATATCTGGATTATCAATGATAATTGCAATTTGATTGTGTAAGTCATTAATATCTAATTCTTCGATTTGTGCGCCAACATATAAAGCATCAAGTAACGAATTGTCACCCGCTGCAACTAATGCATCATAAATAATTTGTAAATCGTTGTTCACAAATGTACCTGCTATATCTGTTTGCATAGGATCGAGCAGATCATAACGAGTAATTAATAAGCCAACTGCATCAGTATGAGTTTGTTCACTTGCTGCGATATTAGAAAAAATATTCATACCATGACTATCGTATAAGGCTAAATATACATCTCGCGCAAGTTTTTCTTCTTCACGCATAAACAATAAGCTACTTTCTTCCTCAGCAGTAAGCACTCCTGCAGCAATACCATATAAATTAAAATTTAGTGCATTGCTATTGATCGTTGTGGAGCCAGCTGAATCAACTTCAACAATTGGAATTAACTCGTCAGAACCACCACAAGCAGTAATGACTAATAAGCTCATTAAGAAAACCCAGTAATATATAATTCGTTGCATTATGTAAACCTCTATTCAAGTTCTAAAATGGACAGAACATCAAAAATAAAACGCTAGCTAGTTAAATTCTGATGATTGTATAGATAAATTAGCAAAGATTGTGCCATGAGAGGGGGATAATGTATGCGGGTAGAGGGGGGGAAAGCGGTTGATTAATAACGTGATTTTAAAGGTTTTTATTGTGCTAGGTTTAGGTTATAACGCGCTTCAAGTAGGCGGTGCAAAATAATCACTGCCAAATGTGTCTTTAAAGTTGTCAATAATGTCAGTTGTATAGTGAACTACCCAGCGATCTTTAGGAGTATCAACAATTGAAAAAAAACATATCCTTTTTACGTTAGAAACGGTTATATGTTTTTATTTTTGTGCAAATTTTCGTGTCCAGATCGCCCCAGCCATGGCTAATAACATCCCTGGAATGGCTATTAATGGGACAGTTTCACCAGCGACTGGCCAAGCAATAATCGCCGCCATTGCCGGCACCAAGAACATAATAGCTGTCGCTTGCGACATTGAACCACTGCGAACCATGGAAAACATTAAAATGATCCCAATGACGGTATTTACCACTATTAAATGTCCAACGGAAAAAAAGAATGCAGGTGTCGCCTCAAAATAGAACCCTTCAGTTAGCAATGCAACCGGCACACTAACAATAGCCGCAAATATATACTGCACCCAGGTGGCAACCAACGGATGTAAGGGCAGGGTGCGGCGCTTTTCAATGACTTGGCCGATAGACATGCCTACTACAGCAGTAAAACCAAGTAAGGCGCCTAATAAATAACCGGTATCACCTTGCATATCAACGCCGATTACCCAAGCCGCGCCAGCCAAGCCCATCATGAGGCCAAACCAAATTTTCCATGATGGCATTTGTTTAGCGATTAATGCGCCGGTTAAGATGATTAATACTGGTTGGGAGGCGGCAAATAACGCCATGATGTTGGCACTTGCACCTAGTTTCATTCCAACATACATAGTGCCAAAATGACCCAGATGCAAAAATATCCCAGTACCAATTAAACTTTTGGCATGTGACCAAGTAGGTAATGATAGGCGCATAAAAAACACTAATGGGGTGACCACGAGGGCCGCACCTAAAAAGCGATACGCTAGAAGATTAAACGGTAAGGTAAATTCTAAGGCAAGCTTAGCCATTGAATAGCCAGAACTCCACACCACTAAGAACAACCAAGGGATTAAATACTGATAACGTTGTGGCATGAAGTTATATGTCTTTTGAAATCAAACTATTAGGGGGTGTAATTTACCGACAAGCAGAGGGGATAACATCCTAGCCTTTAGTCTTATAAAAGATTGAGAAGTTTATAATTAATTACTGAACCTCAAACATCACTTCATTGCGACGATTAAACCACAGTGTCCAAGGTGCATCATAGCCCATCATAACCGGCTCAGAGATAATTTTATAAGGTGTTTTCGCGAGTGCTTCTCTTAGAATTTGTGTTTTCTGCGCGAGCTTGGTATCACCGCGTAATCCCGAGAAACGGATCACTGCAACCATTTTCGCTGGGACTGCAACCAATGATAAGCCTGGTGAAGTTGGCCTTGGCGCTGTTTGATAATCGTACATAGACGGTAAGAAAAAACTCATTTGCATCGGCGCTTGTGTATTTGCCATTGTCATTTCCACCGGGGTGGTCATCGCGACTTTCACTGATGTTGTTTCTACCGGAGCCGTCATCGCTATTGAGGTATTCACTGAGTTAGCACCTGAGATATAGCGAAATAGTTGACCAAAGGCATTTTTCTCACCATTAGCTTGAGCCACGACTTTTACTGCTGCTGCATAGGAACGGATTTCGATATCATCAGCTAGCGTAGTGACGACTGTATATTTTAACGTTTCCGTTCCTTTATACATCGCTGGTGCTTGCGGCTCATCAGTGGCCATCGACATAAAACTACTCCATCCAATCACTATCAGTGCGGTTCTTAAAGTCCTGCGAAGCGCGGTTCGACATACCAACATAATTTACTCATTTGTCATACATAATTTATTTATACGTTAAAATCCGTAAAAAGATTGTTTACTGGGGTAAAGTCACTTTGTAGGGATAAAACTCATCGCCTTTTACCGGTTTACTTTACGTGCCAGAAAAATAGTATGCTTGCTGCCTTTACCTTTGCGCGATCTTGCAATTTGTGTACGTACTTCATACCCCGCTTTTTTAAGGCGAACCGTAAACAAATAATCTGGCCCAGCAGACCAAATAGCTAACATGCCATTGGGGCGCAGTACCTTGTATATATCTTTTAATCCCGCTTCTGAATAGATCCAGTTATTATCCGAATGAGTCAATCCTTCAGGTCCATTATCAACGTCAAGTAAGATGGCATCAAAGGTCGGAGTTTGGGTATTTAAGAGATGCTTTACGTCTCCAATATGAACTTTAGTACGAGGATCTTGAAGTGGATTGTTGGCACAATTACCCAATGGACCTTGATTCCAGATATGCACTTCAGGAATAAGCTCAGCAACCGTAACCGTTGAGCTTGGAGTGACTGCTTTAAGTGCCGCGGCAAGGGTGTAACCCATGCCTAAGCCGCCGACTAAGACATGTGCATTTTGTGTGGACTTTAGATATGCACACCCTAATTGAGACAGTTCTTGCTCAGAATTATACACTCGACTATTCATCAGTTCACCGCGAATACCGGATAAACGAATAGAAAACTCATCGCCGCGTTGCGAGAAGGTTAATTCACCGCCATTGTTTGGTATTTGAGCAGTGCCGAGTTTGACCCATGGTGTCATAGTAGTAGTACATCCTAAATTGTGTGTGTAATCTTTATTGATAAGGGGGTAGAATAACATTTTAACCCTTCCCACGACAAATTTAGTCGTACCTTATTGGATAATTAGTATGAATGTAGATAAAGCAACAAAACGGATTGCCAAGCGGGTCAAAAAAGGGTTTCAAGGGTATCCGGTGATCACCTTAACGTATATGGCCGGAGTGGGAACAACGATTTCAGACGTGGAAATGAGTTTTGTTATCGAAGAAAATGCGTCAGCTCAACACGAAAAATTCTCATGTAATGGTGACGCTCGCCAAGATGAAACATTACAAACGACGTTGCTAAAAGTCATTGAACGTACCGGTGCCAAGACTGTCGTCGAGCATAATGGGATGTAAGCTCTATCCCATATAGTACGGTTAAAAAAGTCGATATCAAATTTCATTTCTTCCTTATATGCGTCACATAGACGTTCTAAAGCCTCAGCAAATACATGTTTCTGCTAAAAGATTGCAATATTTTACAAAAAAGATAGGATTAACAAGTTATTAACTTTTATGTTGTACATTAAATGACTAAATATGCTTCGCTAATTATTTTTATTAGTTTACTGTCAGCCTGTGGTGGAGGCTCAGAAACCGGTGTAACTCAGACACCATCAACGTCTCCTGTGATCACCAATACCCAACCAAGCGCTAATTCTAATTCTAACTCTAACTCTAACTCTACCACGAGTATTAGCCTCATCACCTCTGAGCCAACCAGTCTAGTTGATGCGGCGCGTTTTTTGACTCAAGCTACTTTTGGCCCGACTATGGCTGAAATAGAAGCGGTTGCTCAAAGTGGACTGCCAGCCTGGATTGATGCACAAATGCAGGTTCAGCAAAGCGCTCATCGAGCCAAGACGTTAGCTATTTATAACGCTGACATCAACGCGCAAGAACAAGGTGCCGAATGGCCATGGAATGGGCATCGCTATGGTGCGTGGATGGATATTGCACTACATGGTGAAGACCAGTTACGCCAGCGTGTCGCATTTGCATTGAGTCAGTTGTTTGTGGTTTCAGACAAAAGCCAGCTTGATAGCGTACACCTAGGTATTGCAACTTATTATGATGGACTAGCTGAACATGCATTTGGTAATTATCGGGATTTATTAGAGTTTGTGACCCTATCGCCAGTGATGGGGGTGTATTTGAATATGTTAGGGAATGAAAAGCCTAACGCGGCGAATAATATTCGTCCTGATGAAAATTTTGCCCGTGAAGTGATGCAATTATTCACCATTGGATTAGATGAGCTTAATCTTGACGGCACACTTAAAAGCAATAATGGTGAACCCATTCCGACTTATGACATAGACACAGTAAAAGCGTATGCACATGTATTTACGGGCTGGAACTTTTATGGCACCACGGCAGCGAATTGGTATGACTGGTGGGGAAATCGTAATTTTAGAAATCAGATGATTTTGGTACCTCAATATCATGCTATTGAAGAACGTAAAATGTTATTAAATGATGTGGTTGTAGAGCCAGGGACCGACGGTGAAACAGCAATGCAGTTGGCTATAAATAGTTTATTTCAACATCAAAATGTTGCACCGTTTGTGTCTAAACATTTAATTCAACGTTTGGTGACGTCCAATCCAACGACTGAGTATGTGGGACGTGTTGCAGCCGTATTTGAAAATAATGGTAATGATGAGCGTGGCGATTTAGGCGCTGTGGTCAAAGCGTTATTACTCGATCCTGAGGCGCGTAATACTTATGCGCAGCAACATATCGATTTTGGCAAAGTCAAAGAACCGTTGATCCGTGGCATGCAATACATGCGTGCATTTGGGGTATATATGCCTGACATCATGCAGCCACAATGGACGGATTATCAACATAATCAAGCTCCGTTAGCCTCTCCGTCAGTCTTTAATTTTTATTCTCCCGATTTTTCTCCCGTTGGCGCACTCAATGATGCTGGTTTAGTCGCGCCTGAAATGCAAATCATCAATGATACCTATATGGTTCGAAATTCTAACCATGCTGCGTGGATGTCAATATGGGCACCGTCAATTGACGAGGTGGATAATGGGCATGATAGGCGGCTAACACTTAATTATGAACAATACGAAACGGTTTTAGATCAAGATGTTGATGCGTTTATTGATTGGCTTGATATCGTGCTGATGTCAGGTTCAATGAACGCGACCATGCGCCAAACCTTACGTGACTATGATACGCAATTACAACAATGGACACAGCCTAAAGAGCGAGTCAGAGAGTTAACCTTTATGGTGACAGGTTCACCTCAATTTGCTGTGCAGCGCTAGGAGCCGATAATGAATAAACGTCAATTTTTAAAAGCATCGTTGGCTTCTATCGGGGCCCTGAGCACATCTTCGGGGCTTGCAGGTCAACTCCAAATTGTTAATTCAATGGCTGAGGTCAATTCTGCTCAGCGTTTTGGTGATCACAAAGCGATGGTGTGTATTTTTTTGTATGGTGGTCACGATAGCTTTAATTTGGTTGTGCCAAGTACGGGTAACGATTATCAAGATTACGCGCGGACAAGACAATCCTTAGCCTATCAGCAAGCGGATCTGGTTGGGCTTAATCAAACAGACACAATGGATTTAGGTGTTCATCGCAATGCCAGTGCGTTACAACAATTATTTAATTCTGGACGAGCATCCATTGTCAGTAATATTGGGCCGATGATAGCGCCTGCAACAAAGACGGAATTACGCAATAATCGACAATTAACACCGCCACAATTGTTTTCGCATAATGATCAACAATCGCTATGGCAAAGTGCACTGATGGACACCAATAATACCTCTGGCTGGGGAGGGCGAATGGCTGATTTGTTGATGGATGCTGAACAACGTTTACCATTGAGTTTTAGTTTAGGTGGAACCAATCAGTTTCAAAGTGGGCGTATTGCACAACATTATTCGATGAATAGTGAAGGTGTAGAGCAGTTTGGTGGTTTAAACCCGACATACGATTGGAATAATGCACGTATTGAACATCATCTTCGAATGGTAAACGCAGCGGATGATACATTTAGCCGCGCGTATGCTAATAAGATTTTGGATGTACGTGAAAATAACGCTAATCTTAGTGCAGCGCTAGCACCAATTGATGCAACAAGCGTTGATTATGGCACGAATGAAGACTTAGCCAAACAGTTACAAGCGATTGCAAAATTGATCGCTGCGCAATCGACGTTAGGGCAATCTCGTCAGATATTTTTTGCGTCATTAGGTGGGTTTGACACCCATGATAATCAAGCGTATTTACTCCCACGGTTACAACAAACATTGAGTTTAGCATTAGCTGGATTTGATGCTGATCTGCAAGCTAGAGGACTCAGTGAACAGGTTGTGACGTTTACCCAATCGGAGTTTGGACGCACGTTAACCTCTAATGGTGATGGTACCGATCATGGCTGGGCTGGTAATCAAATAATCATGGGGGAGCCGGTGCGTGGTGGTCGTATTTTTGGTCACATGCCTGCGCAGGTGATTAATAGTAATGATGATTTGGGTGATGGACGTATCATTCCAACAACGTCTATTGATCAGTTTGGCGCTGAGATTGCTCAATGGTTTGGATTAGGGCAAAGTGAAATAAATGATGTATTTCCCAATTTACACCGTTTTGACCCCGCTGGACTGAATATGTTTTCTTAATGCACGGGTTGTAATTTAAATAGAATTAAACTCGGATATCATGATTTGAATCTGTTGATATCATGATATCCAAACACTACGATAAATGGTGTTTATCGCTTACAAAGCTGCTTCCAATTCAGGCAACACATCAAACAAATCACCAACCAAACCATAGTCGGCAACCTGAAAAATAGGCGCATCTTCATCTTTGTTGATGGCAACAATGACTTTTGAATCTTTCATGCCTGCTAGATGCTGAATAGCACCAGATATTCCTACAGCGATATATAACTGAGGTGCGACAATCTTACCGGTTTGACCGACCTGCATGTCATTAGGCACAAAGCCTGCGTCAACAGCTGCACGAGATGCACCCATAGCCGCACCCAATTTATCCGCAATCCCATCAAGTAATTTGAAGTTTTCACCGTTTTGCATACCGCGGCCACCAGAGATAATAACTTCAGCAGCGGTCAGTTCTGGGCGCTCAGATACGGTTAATTCGGAAGAGACAAATTCAGAATTATTCGATACTTTAACAAACTCAACAGCTTCAACAGGAGCATTATTCCCTTCGCTAGCGCTATCAAATGCCGAAGTTCGAACGGTGATGACTTTAATTGTATCAGCGGATTGCACCGTCGCAATCGCATTTCCCGCATAAATAGGGCGGGCAAACGTGTCTGCGCTGATGACAGCTATAATGTCAGAAATTTGTGCGACGTCGAGTAATGCAGCAACACGAGGCATAAAGTTTTTACCTGTGGTAGTGGCCGCACTGAGGATATGGTTGTAGTCTTTCCCCAGTTCAATGACTAGCTCTGCAATATTTTCAGCCAATTGATATTCATAAGCGGCATTATCTGCAATGAATACTTTGCTAACGCCATTGATATCTGCTGCTTTGCTCGCGACATCAGTACAGTCTTTACCTGCAACCAACACATGAATATCATCGCCGATAGCTTGCGCTGCAGTAACGAGCTTTAGCGTTTCTGATTTGAGTTGTGAGTTATCATGCTCTGCATAAATTAAAATAGTCATTAAATCACCTTTGCTTCATTTTTTAATTTTTCGACTAACTCTGCTACGTCAGCCACTTTGACGCCACCTTTACGTTGAGCCGGTGCTTCATATTTTAACACAGTCAGTTTTGAGCTTAAGTCAATGCCGTAATCGGCAGCAGATTTGACATCAAGTGGTTTACGCTTAGCTTTCATGATATTTGGCAATGAGGCATAACGCGGCTCATTTAACCGTAAATCAGTCGTTACTATTGCGGGTAATGTCAGCGCAATAGTTTGTAAACCGCCATCGACTTCTCTAGTCACATTGACCTTGTTGTCATTGATATCGACCACCGATGCAAACGTGCCTTGAGGCGATCCACATAAAGCTGCTAGCATTTGACCAGTTTGGTTATTATCTGAATCTATCGATTGCTTTCCTAAAATAACTAAATCAGGTGATTCTTCTTCTACTACTTTTTGCAGTAATTTAGCGACTTGTAATGAATCCAACGCATTAGGCGTGTCAATTTGAATACCCCGATCAGCGCCTAGTGCTAAGGCCGTTCGAATTTGTTCCTGACAGGCCTTATCGCCAATGGAAATAACGACGACTTCGGTTGCGATACCTTTTTCTTTTAATCGAACGGCTTCTTCAACAGCGATTTCACAAAACGGGTTAATTGACATTTTTGCGTTTGCTAAATCTAGACCTGAATTATCCGGCTTTACACGCACTTTAACGTTGTAGTCGATAGCACGTTTTACAGGTACTAATATTTTCATTTTTTCTCCTTTGGTAAACATGAGAATTAAGGGGGAATTACTTTTCAATATGAAACAGATATAAAATGCATTTTAATATAAAGGCCTTAATACGAATATTAAGGCCTTATGTTGTTTATTTTGCTGATTTACTTAGTAAGTAAAACTGACGTCTAAACCAAAACTTGCAGGTGTACCATAGACATGTGTGTCATAGAAACTAAAGTTAGCACCATGTAAAGTGTATACTTCATCAGTTATGTTACGACCCCAAAGCGATACTTTTAAATTAGATCTTTCTC